>JAYVNC010000077.1:0-18686 GCA_043758655.1 Novosphingobium sp. | reverse complement strand
TCGCCAACCCGCAGCGTGCCGTGGTTGGGAATGCCGATGATGTCGCCCGGCTCGGCGCTGTCGGCAATTTCGCGGTCCTGCGCGAAAAAAAGTATCGGCGAATGGATCGCCACAGGCTTGCCTGATCCTGACGGGGTGAGCTTCATCCCGCGCCGGAACGTGCCCGAAACCAGCCGCATAAAGGCGATGCGGTCACGGTGCTGCGGGTCCATATTGGCCTGCACCTTGAAGATGAACCCGGTGACTTCCTTGTTTTCGGGCGAAATCACACCTTCCGAGCTTGGCTGCGGGCGCGGCGGCGGCGCGAAGCTGGCGATGGCATCAATCAGCTCAGCCACGCCGAAATTCTTGAGCGCCGAGCCAAAGTAAACCGGCGTCAAATCGCCATTCTGGTAAGCTTCCAGATCAAACGCCGGATAGCCGCCGCGCGCCAGTTCAACCTCGTCAGCAATATCGGCGGGCAGTTCCGCCGCCTCACGCTTGCCCAGAAATTCGCGGCTGTCACCTTCGGGGCGGCTGATCAGCCCGGTGGCGAAATCGAGCACGCCCTTGAACTCACCGCCCAGCCCGACCGGCCAGGCCATCGGGCAAACATCGAGCGCCAGCGCATCGGCGACTTCATCGAGCGTTTCAAATGGCGAACGACCCTCGCGGTCAACCTTGTTGACGAAAGTGATGATCGGCACCGAACGCAACCGGCAAACCTCAAACAGTTTGCGCGTCTGCGGCTCGATGCCCTTGGCGGCATCGATCACCATAATCGCCGAATCGACGGCGGTGAGCGTGCGATAGGTGTCCTCGGAAAAGTCCTCATGCCCCGGGGTATCGAGCAGATTGAAAGTGATTCCCTCACGCTCAAACGTCATGACGCTCGATGTCACCGAAATCCCGCGCTGCTGCTCAATCTTCATCCAGTCAGACCGCGCCCGCCGCGCCTGTCCCCGCGCTTTTACCTCGCCCGCAAGGTGAATAGCGCCGCCCTGAAGCAACAGCTTCTCGGTCAGCGTCGTCTTGCCCGCATCGGGGTGCGAGATGATGGCAAAGGTGCGGCGATTTGACATGGTGAACTAGAGAGGCTCTCAAAGGCCCCTCCTCTTCTGGGGAGGGGTGGGGGTGGGGGCCGTCCGCATTACGCAACGTTACCGAAGGAGGACAGCCCCCACCCCCGGCCCCTCCCCTAAAGAGGAGGGGGGATCAGGCACAAAGTCCTTTTTACCACGCCATCGGCTTGCTGCTGTCCGACTTGAGCTGGTAGATAAGGGTGAAACTCTTATCTCCTTTTGCCGGCTGATGCAGAGCAACCAGAGTGCAGTCGGTGGTCCAAATATCGACTTTGGTTTTCATCGAACCGATAACCATCCAAAACATACGAGGCTGATAGCGTTCATCAACATTTGGTTTTCCCATTATGCTCGAAAGGTAGTTTTCGATTTTGGACGGGCAACCTTCTATTGTCTTCGCTCTAACTAGTCCCACCTTCTTAAGCGCGTTCTTATCAAATTTCGTGAAAATATATGCTGGGCAACCGGGCAAAAAATCCAAGCGATTAGTCGGATATGCAGCCTTGAACTGCTCTTTGCTCATTCCAAACTTCGCATTCTGCCACAGGACAGTTTCGCCCGAGCAATCTTGAGCAACCGCGCTCTGCGCAAATGACAGGATGCTTGCCACCAATACCCAAGATTTTAGACGGCGCGAATTTTTCTGTTTGAAGCTTAGTTGCATGTCATTTCATCCCCTCAACACCGCACCCAGCTTTGCCGCAGCAGCCGTCACCCTGTCAGCGATATCTTTCAGCTCAGCCTCGTCATAGCTCTTCTCAAGCGGCTGGAGCGTGACTTCCACCGCGAGCGATTTCTGCCCTTCAGGCACACCCGCCCCCCGGAAATCATCGAACAGCCGTGCGGCGGTGATGTTGGTCTTATCTGCACCCTTTACCGCGCGCACGAGATCGCCAGCGGGTACATCCACGCCCACCAAGAAGGCAAAGTCGCGCGTCACGGCTTGCAAAGCTGGTGGCGCATAGGCTGGCCTAGCAAACCCAGCCGCGCCTTTCTTCGCCGGGATCGCATCAAGATGAATCCCCGCAGCCACCACCGGCACATCAATATCGAACGCTTTCAGCGTCGCCGGATGGATCACGCCGAAGCTTGCCAGAACGTTCTTGGGACCGAGCCGCAGGGTGGCTGATTGGCCGGGGTGATAGAAATCGCCCGCTTCCCCCATGATCTGCAAATTATCCACCGGCGCGCCCGCGGCTTCGAGCAGATCGAGGCACAGGCGTTTGGCATCGAAGGCATCGAACGCTGCGGCCTTGCCGTTCTGCCAACCGCGCGCCACTTTCTCGCCCGCGAGGACCAGAACCAGCGTCGGATGCTCGCCATCGCCGAGATAACGCCGCCCGATCTCGAACAGCCGCAGCGATGATGCGCCGCGATCAAGGTTGCGCTTCACCGCCGAGAGCAAACCGGGGAGCAGCGATGGCCGCATGACCTTCAGCTCTTCGCTGATCGGATTTTGCAGAACCCAATCGCCCCCGCCCACGGCAGCGGCTTCGCGCTCGGAGATAAAAGACCAGGTGATCGCTTCGTTGAGCCCAAGGCTCGCCGCGCTGCGCCGCAATTTGCGCTCGAGCTTCTGCGCCGGGGTGGCAGTGGGCCGCGCGACGCCATCGGCGCGGGGCAGGGCGACTGAGGCCACGTTGTCCAGCCCGTGAATGCGGACAACTTCCTCGACCACATCCGCCGGGCCATCGATGTCAGGCCGCCAGCCGGGGGTGGTGACCTGCCAGAGCGAATCGTCACCCCGGCGGAGGCCGGGGCCTAGCCCTTCAGCAGAATTCTTGTCTTGGACTGGGTTCCGGCCTTCGCCGGAATGACGTTCCACTGAGAACCCCAGCGCCTGCAAAATTGCTTTCTGGCGTTCATCACTGATGGGCACGCCGCCAAGCGTGGCACAAAGCGAGGGATCATATTGCACCGCTTTCGCGCCCGACGGCGGCGTACCCGCACGGATAACTTCGCTGGCCTCACCGCCACAGATGCGCAGGATCAGGTCGGTGAGAATATCCAGCCCGGCATCGAGAAACTGCGGATCAACCCCGCGTTCAAACCGGGCGCGGGCGTCCGATGTCAGGTTGAGCTTGCGCCCGGTCGCGGCGATGCGGGTGGGATCGAAATAGGCAATTTCTAGCAGTACATCGGTGGTGCCTTCTGAACAGCCCGAATGCGCGCCGCCCATTATCCCGGCAATGTCGTGCACGCCAGCATCATCGGCAATCACCGTCATGCTGGGATCGAGCGGATATTCTTTGCCGTTGAGCGCAAGGCAAACCTCGCCCTCCTTCGCGCGCCGCGCCACAAGTGCACCGGTCAATTTGGCGAGGTCATAGGCGTGGGCAGGCCGCCCAAACGCCAGCATCACATAGTTGGTAATATCGACCAGCGCTGAGATTGGCCGCTGGCCCGCGCTCTTCAGTCGCGCCTGCATCCATTCGGGCGATGCGCCATTGGCCACGCCTTTGATCACGCGGCCATAGAATGCGGGGCAGCCTTCGGGATCCTCGGTGCGGATTGGCGTGGGGCAGGCCAAGCTGCCTGCAATGGGCGCCGAAACGTGCGGCTTGAGTGTCCCAAGCCCCGCTGCTGCCAGATCACGCGCGATGCCGTACAGCCCCATGCAATCGGGCCGGTTCGGATTGATCGCCACATCGAACACCGGATCGGCTTGCGTGTAGTCGGCAAAGCTCGTGCCAATCGGCGCATCGGCGGGCAGCTCGATAATCCCGGCGTGATCATCGCCGAGTTCAAGCTCGCGGGTAGAGCACATCATGCCGTTGCTCTCGACTCCGCGCACGGCGGCAACCTTGAGCACCATGCCATTGGCCGGAACCGTGGCACCGGGAAGCCCCAGCACGCCGACCAGACCTGCCCGCGCATTGGGCGCACCGCAGACGACGGTGAGCGGCTGGCCATCACCTGAGTCAACGGTGAGCACCTGCAACTTGTCAGCATCGGGATGGCGGCTGGCGGTGAGCACCTTGGCGACGCGGAAACCGGCGAGTTTATCCGCCGGATTTTCAATCCCCTCAACCTCAAGCCCAATGGCGTTGAGCCGAGCGGAGATTTCCGCCACGCCGGCTTCGGTTTCGAGGAAGTATTTGAGCCATGACAGCGAGAACTTCATGATCGCGCTCCCACAGTGCTTCCGACCCCGCCGGACAAGGTCAGCACATCGAGCGCCCCAAAACCATAATGCGCCAGCCAGCGCGCATCGCCGTCAAAGAACGCGCGCAAATCGTCCATTCCGTATTTGAGCATCGCTAGTCGGTCGACCCCGACACCGAAGGCAAAGCCCTGCCATTCATCGGGATCAAGCCCGCCTGCCTCGAGCACCTTGCGATTGACCATGCCGCTGCCAAGCAGTTCCATCCAGCCGTGCCCCGGCGCGTCGCCCGATCCACCAAGCACGCGGCGAGTGCCTTCAAGCGCGAAGCCGACATCGACTTCGACCGATGGTTCGGTGAAGGGGAAGTAACTCGGCCGCAGTCGCAGGACGATGTCGTCGCGCTCGAAGAAGGCCTTGAGGAAAGTTTCCAGCGTCCACTTCAAGTGGCCAAGGTGAATGCCCTTGTCGATCACCAGCCCCTCGACCTGATGAAACATCGGCGTGTGGGTCGCGTCCGAGTCCGAACGGTAAACCCGGCCCGGCGCGATGATCCGCAGAGGCGCACCCCCCGGATTCTGTTTAACCACATCGATCATCGCGCGGATTTGCACCGGGCTGGTATGGGTGCGCAGGAGCATCCGGCGCGCATTGTCCCCATTTTGCGGGACTGTCTGCGCATCGTCTTCAGGGAAGTAAAACGTATCGTGCATCGCCCGCGCCGGGTGGCTTTCGGGCATGTTGAGCGCGGTGAAATTGTGCCAATCGTCCTCGATTTCAGGGCCAGTGGCGACCGCAAAACCCATGTCGGCAAAGATCTCGGCGAGCTCGTCCATGACCTGAGAAACCGGGTGGATTGAGCCGCGCGGGGTGGTTTCTGCTGGAAGGGTGAGGTCAAGCGTTTCGGTTGCCAGCTGGGCGAAAAGCGCGGCTGATTCAAGCGCCGTTTTGGCATCAGCCAGCGCGGCGGTAACCCCTTCACGAAGCGAGTGAATCTGCGGGCCCTGGGCCTGGCGTTCATCTGCGCTCATGCCGCCCAAGGTTTTGAGCAGGGCCGATATCGAACCCTGCTTGCCAAGGAATTCCACCCGCAACCGCTCGAGCGCATCGAGATCGCCTGCTGCCGCTATGCGGGCAAGCGCTTCGGTTCCGGTTGCTGCATAATCCACGATGGCAAAGTCCGTTCGGCTGGTGTCCAGAGGCGGGCCTTTAGACACTGCCGCCGCAACCCGCAACAATCAGACTTTTCCGCCACCGTGCGGACTGTCCAGCCCTTGTACCGCGTGGCCCGCGAGCTGAGCTCTCGCAGACATGAAGGCACCCAGAATAGGCTTATCGAGCGCGGCGTATTTGCGCGGGGTCATTCCCATGAACGCTTTGAAATCGCGCACAAATTGCGATTGATCGTGATAGTGACTATCGAGCGATTCAATCCAATTGTGCGTTGGATCAGTCACAAAGTGCGCGACACTGCGCAGGAACCGTTGGCGGCGCAAAAGCAGCTTGGGCGCAAAGCCGAATACCCGGTGGCTGATCCGCTCCAGCGTGCGCTGATTGACCCCTGCCTGTTTGGCCAGATCAGTGACAGTGTGGACTTCGGGATCGATTAGGGCGCTGTGAACCGCCAAAATGCGCGCTTCGTCGGGCACCGGGGCGGGGTCGCGCGCCAGAAAATGTGCGGTAATTTTCGCATATTCGGCATCCAGGTCTGGCTCTTCGCCGAACAGGTTCAGCGCCAGTGGAGCGAAGCTAGCATAGGCGGGATGCGCCAATCCATCGACAATGGTGTCGGCAAGGTCACCGGCATCGAGACCAATAAATTTCGCCCAGCCCAGCGGCAACAGGCCGACCCCCCACATCCGCGCGGGCGGGGTCAGCTTGAAGCACATTGTTCGGCTGCTGGGGCCGGTGGCGTTAAAACTGGGATCCCACAATGTGGAGCCGTCACTAGCCTCAGCAAAGGGCGCATTTCCGCTGAAAAAGCGTAGGTTCGCCCATTCGGGATGCGTGTAGTCGACGGCCGGGCTGGTCCCGCTCGCGCTGAATTCCATCGTATAGAATGTGGTGAAATAGTGCTTCAAATTAGGCGGCGGTGCGAAGAACCGAACGCTAACCTGTGATGCTGGCGATGGGGGCGAAATCATGTTGCGACCGTCATGGCCGAAGTGGCCGCGCCAAAGCAACTGCTTTGGTAGTTATCATGCTCAATTAAAAGGAAAGGGCGCAGAAAGCCCAGCTTTCCGCGCCCCCAAAAATTTCCTTTTTCGCCGGAGCGACTAAGCGAGTGCAGCTTTTGCCTGTGCAATCACCGCGGTGAAAACGCCAGCTTCGTTCATCGCCAGATCGGCCATCACCTTGCGGTCAAGCGTGATGCCTGCCAGCTTGGTGCCGTGAATGAACTGCGAATAGGTCAGGCCTTCGGCGCGAACCGCTGCGTTGATACGCTGAATCCACAGACCGCGGAATGACCGCTTCTTTACCTTGCGATCGCGATAGGCATATTGACCGGCCTTTTCGACCGCCTGCCGCGCGATGCGGATCGTGTTCTTGCGGCGGCCGCGGTAACCCTTGGCCTGCTCGAGAATATTCTTGTGTTTGGCGCGGGTGGTAACACCCCTTTTGACGCGTGCCATAGTTCAATACCTTAACATCTTTGGTTGCCGCGATTTCCGCATTGCCGGGCTATTCGCCCGGCTTGAAATCGCGCTTACTTAAGCCCGTAGGGCGCCCACTTTTTGATCACCTTTGCATCTGCATCGGAAATCACGTCGGTGCCGCGCTGCTGGCGGATGTACTTGGCATTGTGGCTCATCAGGCGGTGGCGCTTGCCGGCTACGCCGTGCTTTACCTTGCCTGTTGCGGTGAGGCGAAATCGCTTCTTCACGCCGCTCTTGGTCTTCATTTTGGGCATTTTCGTCTCCTTGATCGAGACACGACATACTCGCCTTGGCAGCCCTTTCAGCCAGGCGAGCACCGATGGCTCATCGGTTAAAATGAGACATTCCGTGTCAATGAAGTGCGGGCCGCTAGACGAGGATGGCTGGGAAGGCAAGTGATTCGGAAATTGGAGCGCCCTTTCGGCATATAAAGCAACTTTGCTCCCCCGCGAAGGCGGGGGCCTCATGAGGCGGGGCCGGAGCTTGCGTCCGAAGGCCTGAGGCCCCCGCCTTCGCCGGGAGCAAAGTGTTTTATAAATGGCACAAGGGAATGAGTGTTCGGGATGGACTCGCATCCGCACTCACACCCCGCTCACATCCATCCTGCCCGTACGTTCCAACTTGCCCCACCCTACATGCCGACCGCGCAGCGCGGCGCTGATCGAGCGCAGGACGATGCCGTACATGATCTGCCGGTAATAGAACCGCTGCATCACCATCAGCAGCGCCGGGAACCGCTGGCGCACCGGATCGAGCCGGTAGGCTATCCAGCCCGCGAGCAGATCAATCCCGACGAACACCGCCCAATAGGTGAGCATCCGCAAGGAATCGCTCTGTGTCTGCGCCCAGCCGTGCTGGTAAATTCTGAGCGCGGTCGCCACCACCGAGATGCCCAGCGCGAGGTCGATCACGGGAGAAATTGCGGCGAACACAATCTGGAACAGCCACGCCTGCGGCATGCCGAACCAGGCGAGCCCGCGCGGACGGCCGGCGCGCATTACCGCGCGGTGTTTCCACAAGCATTGCAACGTACCGAATGACCAGCGGAAGCGCTGCTTGCTTAGCGCTCTGAAGGTCTCTGGTGCTTCGGTGAGAGCTACGGCCTCAACATCATAGGCAACCCGCCAGCCCAGTCGCTGGATGGCTATGGTGAGGTCTTGATCCTCTGCCAGCGTGTCTTCGGGATAGCCGCCAACCGCATCAAGCGCGGCGCGCCGCCATGCCCCGACCGCGCCCGGAACAACGGTGATCGCGCGCAGCGAATCGAGCGCCCGGCGTTCCACATTTTGCGCAGTGACATATTCGATCGCCTGCCAGCGGGTCGCCAGATTTACCTGATTGCCCACCCGGGCATTGCCCGCCACCGCACCAATACGCGGATCAGCGAACCAGCGCTCCAACCGGCGAATTGTATCGGTAAGGAACAGCGTATCGGCATCGAGTGAAATGATGATCTCGCCGCTGGCGTGTTCGAGCGCGCGGTTGATCGCGCTGGCCTTGCCGCCATTGGCCATAGTCAGCAGCTTGACGCGCGGATCGCTGCCGAAATGTTCGGTGACCAGCGCGCTGGTAGCGTCGGCTGAGCCATCGTCCGCAACGATCAATTCAAGCGATGGATAGTCGCTTTCCAGCACGCGGGTGATCGAGGCGACGATGACCTGCGCCTCATTATAGGCGGGAATGATAACTGATACGGTGCGCAGCGCTGTGTCGGTGGGCAGGGCCTTGGCTGAATTGCGATCCATTACCGCGAGCACGGTCATCACGATTGCCCGCGATATACCCAGCGCAATGGCAAAGAAGAAGAGCCAGCGGATTGCATAGCCTAGGGCTGCCAGCGTCAGGAACATACCTACGTCCGCGCCAACAGCCAGCCGGTCCGATCCGGTGATCGGCGGCATCACCGCAGCGTGGGAAAGCCCGGCAAGCTGAGCGATGCTAACCATCTGGTAACCATCGGCGCGCAGCCGATCTATGATACGCGGCAGCGCGGCCACTGTCTGCTCGCGGTTGCCGCCGCCATCGTGGAGCAGAACCACGTTGGCGCTGCGCCCGTCGCCGTCAGGCCCATTCGCCGCCTCAATCTGAGCGATGGTCTGCGCAAAAATCTGATCGGCACCCGGTGTCTTCCAATCGCCCGGATCAACGTGCAGTCCGACGATAGTATAGCCGCTCTGCTGGGCAAGTTCAGCCGGGCGCAGTTCATCTGCGGTGGTTGGTTCAGCGTCGCCAAAATATGGGGCCCGGAACAGCCGCATTGAAACGCCAGTATAGGATTCGATCAGCCGCTGGGTGGTGTTGAGTTCCAAGTGCGTGCCGAAATCAGAAACTTGGGCAAGATTGGGATGGGTGTAGGAATGGTTGCCCAGTTCGAACCCATCAGCGACAATGCGGTGAACGATGACTGGATGCTCAAGCGCGTTTTCGCCAATGACGAAGAACGTTCCCGGCGCATGTTTCGCCTCTAAAATATCGAGTACCTGTGGCGTCCATTGCGGATCGGGTCCGTCATCAAAGGTCAGCGCGATTTGTTTGGGATTATCCCCGCCGGTGCGCCGCACGACATAGGGGGTGGGCAGGGTGTTATAGGTCTCGCCCGTAATCATCCCGTTTGGTGACCATTGTGCGGTGCGGTGGCCGGGGGTGGGACTAGCGGCGATGCGCAGGATTTCGCCCTTGCCTTCGATGTCGGTTCCCTTTGACGGCGGTATTGCATCAATCGACGGCTTTTTACCCGCCCGCCACGCCGCCCAAGCGTCCCACCAAGCAGGATCTTCACTGCCGAGCCGCCACAGGGCGATACCCTTTACCGCGCCGGTCACCGCGAGCTGGTTCCAGCTGGTCGCAGCATCCATCATCCAAACGGTGTGAACCTTGCCGTCTTCCTCGTAGGCGAAACCGCTGTTGCCGCTCGCCGGATCAAAGCGCGGCATGGCCTCGCTTTCCCGTGCGGCCTGCCAGGCTTCCTCAATGGTCAGGGCATCGGCGCTGCCGCCGCTCCAGTCATAGGCGTAGGAGCCGATCGCGAGGATGAACTTGTCCGCCGGAATGGCCTTGCGGGCGAGCGCAAGCTGTTCGGTGAACCACGCCTGCCCGGCAATCGGCCCCGGCTCGCCGCCTTGCCAGTGATCGTCATAGTCCATGAAAATGACATCATCGACCGCCGCCGCGAACCGGCGGAGATCCCAATCGGGCTCGCCTGCGGGCGCAGTCATTACCAGCTTGAGTCCGGCTGTGGCAAACTTCGCATGTATCCGTGCCAGCATCGCCCTATAGGGGGCGAGCGCGGCGCTCGGCATATTTTCGATGTCAAACACCGCGCCTTGCCATCCGGCTTTTTGCACCGTGGCGATGATGCTGTCGGCCAGTGCGTCGCTCTTCGCAGGGTCCGCGAGCACGCGCGCCATGCCATCGCCGTCCCACTTTTCGTGCGCGATGTTCTGCACCATCAGCAGAAATCCAGGTTGATGAAGCTGGCTGGAAGCGATTGCCCGCAAGCGCGGATCGTCCTGAAAAGCGAGCGTGCCTGATGGCATCACCACCTGCGATTGTGCGGTGATCACCCAGTCAAGATCGTTGTAGTGACTGCGCAGAGAGCTGGCGCTGTCCGGATCCCATGGCACATAAAAGCCAATGCGCAGCGACGCGGCAGACTGAGCTGCGGTGTTGGGGTGCGGAAGCTGGTGCCGAAGCCGCGCAACGTGGGTGACAAACGGCAGCGGCTGCGCCCGCTCGCGCCCCAATTGCAGCGGCGCTTCATCAGGAACCGCAGCAAGAGTGGCGGCGAAAATTGCTGCGCTGAGGAGAATGAGGCCCAGAAACAGCCCAACGATGCGCCCCACCAGCCTGCGCCGATTGCCCGTTTCATCGAAGAAAACTGGCGATGTCACCGCTGCGCTCCGGTTTCCTTGCTCAACCCTTCATGCGCGCCGAGCCGATATAGTCCCGCTTGCCAAGCTCCAGCCCTTGGTTGCGCAGAACATCATAGGCCGTGGCCGCGTGGAAATAGAAGTTGGGCAGTGCGAACGTCAGGAACATGTCAGGCACAGTGAACACCATTTTGCGTTCACCGAAACGGAACGTCACTTCGCCGTCGGCCACCGCGTCAATCTGCTCGGGCGTCACTGCCTTCAGGCTCTCCAGAGCCGCCGCTATACGTTGCTCCAGCGTGGTGAAATTCATGGGCGGCGGGCTCATGTCGGGGCTGGTCTCACCGGCGATTGCTGCGGCGACAGCGCCCGCCGAATGTTGGCACGCCGACATGATCTGCTTGGCAAAAGGCCACATGTCGGGAGCAAGCGTTGCACTGCACAGCACGGCCTCATCGATGCCTTTCGCGGCGCAATGCGCCCGCGCTTTTTCGATCAGCCCGGCCATTGGGGTCAAACCCTGAACGAAAGCGGGAACGCAGGCGTCATAGAGCGAAAGGTTCATCGACATTCTCCGCAGGAATTGGTGCTGCCGCCTCTAGGCCGTTCGTGCACCCCGGTACAAGCGATCATGTTGGAGCGCGATTTCGCGCCTGTGGAACCAATTTTAATGCGCGCAGGCCAGTGCTTCGATCACCTCTTCGAGCCGCGCCGGATCGCCGAGTGCCAGAACATGGCCGTCGGAACCGGCGTGAAGTGGATCACCGTTCCAATCGCACATCGTCCCGCCCGCGCCTTCGATCACGGGCACCAGCGCCGCCCAATCATGCAGTTTGAGCCCGGCCTCGCAGATCACATCGACATGGCCCGAGGCGAGCATCGCATAGTTATAGCAATCGCCGCCCATCACCATCCGCCGATGATCGGTCCGCGCGGCGAGCGCCATGAAATGGCCGCCATCGTGATCGTCAAAGTAATGCGGGCCGGTGGTCGCCAGCGTCGCTTCGGCCAACGTCCGGCAGGCACGAGTGCGCACCGGTTTGTCGTTGAGCGTTGTCGCGCGTCCGCTCGCGCCGACCCAGCGTTCGCCCATCACCGGTTGGTCGATCACCCCGAGCACCGGCCAACCTTCGACCACCAGCGCGATCAGTGTACCGAACATTGCCCGGCCGGCAAGGAACCCCGCCGTGCCATCAATCGGATCGAGCACCCATGATCGGCCCGAGGTGCCAGCGGTGGTTGCCATTTCCTCACCAATAACCGTGTCATGCGGCGCTTGTGCGGCAAGTATGCGCCGCATTGCTGCCTCTGCGGCGCGGTCAGCTTCGGTAACCGGCGTGGCATCGTCCTTTCGCAACACATCGATTGGCTTGCGAAACCATGGGCGGATCGCTTCGCCCGCCGCATCGGCAAGGCGCAGTGCAAGGGCAATGTCGGGATCAAGGTTCATCGCTGCCTCATCGGGCGGCGGCGGTCAGCGGTCAAGATGCAACGGATTTGGAGATGTCCTACGTTTTCCCGTATCCGTTTTCGGCGAAGCCTTTATAATTCAGCCATGTGCTGCGTCGGTTTCGTCGGCGCAAACAGGGATAGGTGCGGGTGGATCGGTTATTCAAACGGGGCAAACCCGCGGTGGACAGCGCCCTGTCGTCGCGCCTTGGGGCCACCCGCGGCGGCCAGCCGCTGTCATACAACCGCGCGCCAGCTGCCGATATTGCTCCCTGGGTTGGCCGGCTTTACGCGGCGGTTGTTGACATGCCGCAGGAATACCAGCTCGCCTGCGGCCTGTTCTACGATGCGCCCGTGGTGCGCCTGCAATTGCGCGGGGATTGGACCGCAGACACCGCCGATGGCCCGCGCGCGATGGGGCGGGCGGCGCTGATGTTTGGCGCGCAAACGCGGTATATGCCGGTTTCGGTGAAGGGAAGCTTCACCAGCGTCGGTTTCTCGCTGAGGCCGGGGACCGGCCATGCCCTGTTTGGCTGGAACGCGCGCGATTATCTTGATCGTTTCGTCCCCTGCGATGAAATTGGCCTGCCGGGGGGAGCAAATTCTTGCCCAGCTGGATCAGTTGGACACACCGGAGGCTTGGCTTTCCACCTTCGAATCGGCAATCCGCACTATTGTCAATTGCAAGGGCTCTGCGCCGCCAGATCCGATAACCGCGCGTTTTGAGATGGCGGCGCTGATCGATCCGAACTTTGCCGTCGCCGATTTTGCTGAGGACTGCGGCATACCGCAACGGCGGCTTGAACGCATTATTACGCGCGATTTTGGCATGAGCCCCAAGCAGGTGCTCCGCCGCAGCCGCGCGCTCGATATGGCCGCACAGCTGCGCGGAGTGGGTGATAGCACGGAAGCTGAAGAGCTGCTGCTGCGCTTTTACGATCAAAGCCACCTGATCCGTGAATTCACCTCGCTATTCGGGATGGCCCCCAGCCAATTCGTCACATTACCGCAACCGATCCTCACCCTCGCACTCGAATCACGACAGGCCCGGCGGCTGGAAAGCAACGCGCGGCTGGCCCCGGGCGCGAAACGGCCGTGGGAGTGATGCGGATTGAGGTTTCTCGGTGACTTGCGGCATCCACGCAGCATCTCTGCCAGCAGCCGCACTGCTGTTGCGTTACTGCGCGCCTGGCAACTACACCGATTGCCTTTGTGTTGAGGTTGATGGCGAAGTAGATATTGCCCGCTTCACCGAGGCCTTCCTCACCAGCCATGCCTTCCGGCTTGAACGTTTTGCCCTCGACAAGCTGCTCGGCAAACGATCGAGCGACGATCAGGCAGTAGCTTTGGCAAAGGGCGCGGCAGACAGATTTGCAGCTTGGACGGTCGAGGCGCGCGCCGAAAACCAGCTGCTCTTGCGTGATTTTCTCGGTCATACCCGAAGCTGGTTTATGGTGGAGTCGATGAAGCTCGGCGGCGCTGCTCCAGCAACCCGGCTATTGTTTGGAACGGCGGTAGTGCACAGTGGCTTGTCAGGATTCCCCCGAACCCGCGCTGTGGCAATATTCTGGTTATTTCTTCCGTTCCACAAGGCCTATGCCCGGGTGCTGCTACGATCGGCGGTAAAGCGCCTCAATCAAACAGGCTTGAAACCGAACTCTCATCAGCAATCCGCCTGATCGCCTCGCCCACCAGCGGGGCGATGGACAGCACGCGGATGCGGTCTGAGGTACTCGCGGCCTCGGTGGGCTGGATGGTGTCGGTAATCACCAGTTCCTTCAGCGCAGACTTGTTTACCCGCGCCACCGCGCCGCCCGAAAGTACGCCGTGGGTAATGTAGGCAGTGACGCTCGCCGCGCCCGATTCGAGCAGGGCTTCGGCGGCATTGCACAGCGTTCCGCCCGAATCGATAATGTCATCAATCAGAATACAGGCGCGGCCGCGAACGTCGCCGATGATGTTCATGACTTCGGATTGCCCCGGCTTGTCACGCCGCTTGTCAACGATGGCGAGCGGCGCATTATCAAGCCGCCGCGCCAGCTGCCGTGCGCGGACAACGCCGCCGACGTCGGGCGAAACCACCATCAGCGATTCGCCCGAATAGCGCGCCTGAATGTCTGCCGCCATCACTGGCGCAGCATAGAGATTGTCGGTCGGAATATCGAAAAAACCCTGAATCTGCCCAGCGTGAAGATCAACCGCTAGCACCCTGTCAGCGCCCGCCTGAGTGATCAGATTAGCCACCAGTTTGGCCGAAATTGGCGTGCGCGGGCCGGGCTTGCGGTCTTGCCTAGCATAGCCAAAATAGGGCACAACGGCGGTGATCCGGTTGGCGGATGACCGGCGCAGCGCGTCAATGCAGATCAGCAGTTCCATCAGATTATCGTTTGCCGGAAAACTGGTCGACTGGACGACAAACACGTCCTCGCCGCGCACATTCTCGTGGATTTCAACGAAGACTTCCTCGTCGGCAAAGCGGCGCACCGAGGCATTGGTCAGCGGTACCTCAAGGTAGCTCGCAATCGCTTGCGCCAGGGGCAGGTTGGAATTGCCAGTTAGGATTTTCATTGTTTGATCCTTCCGGCACCCACCGCCTGACGCGAGCCTTTAGCCGCTAGACACGGGATTGCAATATTCGCAGGGCTTGCGCGCCGGGGATTGGGAAAAGAATGGCACTAACAGCGCGATGAAGTCTGCTAGCATGCCCCACCGGCTCGGTGTAGGCACCGACAAGAGACGCGCTGCCATGACTTTTGCCACGGACTCGCGCTGGATAACCAAATTGGGCTCAGGAGTTTTGGGCAATGCCAATCGAAGCACAAGTAAATGGTAAGCCGGTGTCGCTGAATGCCGAGCCCGACACGCCCTTGTTGTGGGTGCTGCGCGAGGAGCTGGGGCTGACTGGCACCAAGTTCGGCTGCGGAATTCAGGCTTGCGGGGCCTGTTCGGTGCACATCGACGGCGCGATAACCCGGTCTTGCGGCGTACCGGTGAGCGATGTTGCGGGAAAAAGCATCATGACGATTGAAGGGCTGGGGAGCATTGGGCAGGTGAGTGGGGGCGCACTGCATCCGCTTCAAGCCGCGTGGATCAAGCATCAAGTGCCGCAGTGCGGCTATTGCCAATCGGGCCAACTTATGGCGGCCGCGGCGCTGCTCAAAGCCTCTGCGAGCCCGAGCGACGATCAGATTAACGCCGCGATGACCAACATTTGCCGCTGCGGCACCTATCCGCGCATTCGCGAGGCTATTCACGCGGTTGCCAATGGGGAAGTCACCAGCGGGGAGTCCGTATCATGAAGGTGCGGCGCAGACATTTCCTTATCGGCGGGGTCGCAATTGTTGGCGCGGGGCTGTTCGGCGTAAAAGCGGCGGATATGCACCAAGGCTCAAGGGCTGTGGACCTGACCACCAAACAGGGCGAGCACAGCTTCGCCACATGGCTCAAAATCGCCAGCGATGATAAGATCACGCTCTATTGCCCGCATATCGATTTCGGCCAAGGCTCACACACCGCACTGGGGCAAATGCTGGCCGATGAGCTTGATGCCGACTGGAGCCATCTGCGGGTTGAGCAAGCTCCCGCTGATAGTGCCTTTGCCAATGTCGCACTGGGCAAGGCGTTCATTTCTGAAGTGTCGGGGCGTCCTGGGCTGATCGGTGCGCTGCCGGGGTCGATGCTCGCGCTGCTCGTGCGTCAGTTGGACCTGCAGATTACCGGCGGATCGACCGCGATTCGCTTCACCGGCCAGCACAGCGCCCGGGTGATCGGCGCAGCAACGCGCGCAGCTTTGGTGGAAACGGCGGCAAAGCGGCTGGGCGTTCCGGCGGCTGAACTGACCACGGCGGACAGCAAGGTCAGTCACGCCAAAACCGGCAAGGTGCTGCGCTATGGTGAATTGGCCGAGGAAGCCGCAGGCCGCTCGCTCGATATGGACGTCAAGCTCAAAGAGCGCAGCGCGTATAAGCTGATCGGCAAGCCGATTGACCGGTTCGATATTCCCGCCAAGGTCGATGGATCGGCACAGTATGGCATCGATTTTCACTTGCCCGAAATGCGCGTGGCAACGGTGATCGCCGCGCCAGTGCGTGAGGGGAAATTGCTGTCAGTCGATGCCGCGCCTGCGATGGCGATCAAGGGCGTTGAGAAAGTCATCAGCCTTGATGATGCGGTGGTGGTGGTCGGCACAGGTTATTGGGCCGCGCTCAAAGGCGTGCGGGCGCTCGAACCCAAGTTCAGCGATGGCGGGCATGCGGCAATATCCTCGGCGGGTATTTTTGATGCGCAGGCCAAACTGCACAAGGCCGGAAAAGCGGACAACACCGGCGGCGCTGGCGATATGGCTGCGGCATTTGCTGCGAAGGATGTAAAGCTGATCGAGGCCGATTACCGCGTGCCGTTCCTTCATCAGGCGATGATGGAACCCTTTGCGATGACCGCGCTGCACAAGGACGGCAAGCTTGAGGTTTGGGGCGGAAGCCAAGACCCGCTGGGTGCGCGAAGTGTGCTCGCCAAGGCGGCGGGGCTGAGCGTTAGCGACGTTACCTTCCATCCGATGATTATGGGCGGCGGCTTTGGCCGGCGCTTTCCGCCCTATTCGCAGATTCTCGGCCAGATCGCCCGCATCGCCATGCAGGTCGATCACCCGGTCAAGCTGATCTGGTCGCGTGAGGAAGACATCAAGCAAGGTGCCTATCGCCCGCAGTGCTCCGCGCATTTGAAAGCGGCGCTGGGCAAGGACGGCAAGATTGCTGCTTGGCAGACCGACTATGCCCACTATGCCGATGCCGAAAGCGAAGTGAAATTCCTCTATGCCGTGCCCGCCACAGCGCGCCGTCACCACCAATATATCAGCAATCAGGTCGATGCTTATTGGCGCTCGGTTAACTCCACCCAGCACGGGTTCTGGAACGAAAGCTTCATGGATGAGCTGGCGCACCTGGCGGGCCAGGATCCTTACCCATTCCGCCGCGCACACATGGTGCCCCGCTCGCGGCAGCTGGCGGTGCTTGATGAAGTGGCAAAGCGCAGCGGCTGGGGAACGCCGCCGCCTGCGGGCCATGCGCGCGGCATGGCGATTACCGAAAGCGTCGGCACCATCGTCGCGGAGGTGGTCGAAGCCAGTCTCAATCCCGATGGCAGCCCGAAGGTGCACAAGGTCTTCGCTGTCGCCGATTGCGGCACCACTGTGAACCCGAAGAACGCCGAGGCGCAGGTGCAGGGCGCGATCATCATGGGGTTATCTACCACCATCGGCGAGGCGATCACGCTAACCGGCGGCGCGGTCGATCAGAGCAATTTCTCAGACTACCCGCTGATGAAACTCGCCGATGCTCCGGCCATCGATGTGCACTTTATCGAAAGCGATGCGCCGCTCGGCGGGCTGGGCGAACCGGGCCTGCCACCCGCCGGACCCGCGCTGGCAAACGCGCTGTTCGCGCTGACGGGCAAGCGGGTGCGGAGCTTGCCGATTTTGGCGCAGGCTGGGTGACTTGAGAGCACAGCACTGCGTAAGTTGACACGCCTAGGCCCATCCAATTTTGGTTGAGGAAATGAAGATCATCGCTTTGCTCTTTCGGATGCTCCGCTACGTCATTGGTGGGTTCGTGGCACTCGTGCTCGTATTTTTCGTGAATGTCAGCATTCCAAGATCGCTGGGCGACGTTAGAGTTGATGGGACTCGAATGGTGCCGGGCGGGGTAATCAACCGACTTGAAGACTATATACCTGACATTCCCAAGAAGTGGTTTCGAGTGGAATTGTCCTCCACGGTTGATCTGAACTCCCGCGCAAAAGAAGTTAGTGGGATGGATTTATTATCTGTTTGGAATAGCCAATGCCCTTATCGACGGGATAGCGATCGTGGGTGGTGGGTTAAAGGCCCATATCCCGATGACGAGCGGTATTCGTTACCGTTTATAACCACGGCACGTGGCAAAGAATTTCAAATAATGGGAGGCGGTGGGCGATTTGCAACACGTCAAGCCGATGGCCGCTTCCACTATACCGCTTATGTAAATGCCGACAAAATTGGCGAAACCACCGGCGACCTGTGCTTAAAAGTTGCCAGCACGAAATTTTTTTCGCCAGAAGCCAACTCGCGCGAGATAATCATTGCGAGAGCGCTCATACAGCAAGCTATGAACGCAGGTGATCCTCACCCTTAACCCGGCATACTGTGCCTAAACTAGCGTCGAGTTCGCGCCAGACCTTGTCCGCCGGAATCAGCGAGGCGCGATCTTCAGATTGAGCCAATCCGCTCTGAACCTTTGCGCGCTTCCACGCCGCATGGCCGCGCACAGGGACATCGCCGGTATCAGAGACCTTTTCGGGCGGAACGGAGGCCTTCGTTGCCATAGGCGGAGACTATCGCATCTTGAACCTGGTGGCAAATACTAGCCCCCTCACTTCACCTTGCGGTGCTCACCCTTCACCCACCTTACCGTGCCTGAACTCGCCCGCATCACCACGGTGTGCGTGGTCATGGTGCCGTCCTTGCGGGTCTTAACCCCGTCGAGGAGCGAGCCATCGGTTACGCCGGTGGCGG
>JAYVNC010000076.1:0-6441 GCA_043758655.1 Novosphingobium sp. | reverse complement strand
TTTGGTCTCATCTTCGTTCCTTCGTCACTACGATGAAACCAAAACCCTCCTCTGCTCAATACCGCATATCTGTCTCATAGGTGCTGACGGGGAACAGGCAGTCTCTACTTTCACCACAGTCAAATGGACCCATTCCGCTGGCGCAGTTTCCTATCGCTTGTGGCATCGCCGAACCGATTCCGCTGTTTGGCAGCCGATGCGACGAATAACCGGCGATAATTTAGGCGAAGTCAAACTTAATGGAGTGCGCGGCGATGACTGGTTTTTCGGCGTCAGCGCCCTGACAGCAGATGGCAGCGAAAGCCCGATTTCATCAGGCGTCCCAGGCGGTGGGTTCTACGCTCCCGCTCATTGACATCATGAATTCCACAGGCACAAAAAAACTGCGGCACCATCGGCACCGCAGTTTTTTGCGACCATATATAAGGTCTTAAGGTTTAACGCCAACCGTAGGAACGTTGATCGTTTCCTTCTTGGTTTCGATCTTTGGCACGTCAACAGTAGTGGGGCTGCTTCCAACGACAATCGTCTTTGATTGCACATCAACGTTAGGCAGGGCACCGCCCTTTGCGCTTACGTCTACCTTCGGCATTTCACCGCCTGATACGCCCATTTTCCAGAAGCCCGTTGCGAACAGCAATCCAACTACGATTACTGCCAACACCAGAATCCATACTATTGGGCTCATACCGGAACGTGCGGGCGGTGTAGTGTCACGTGTGTTGTTGTTGCGAAAATCATCTGCCATTTTAAGTCTCCCTCTTAATATTGATGTCTGAGAAAACGTGCGGACAGAAAAAAGGTTCCAACAAAAAAATATGCCCATTTGGCCGGGTGGATGTTTGCGCGATTGTGAATGACTGTCAATTGCCCCAAGGCTGGCTTGATGACCAAACCCCACGCTAAACCAAATGATCGCCAGACGCCTGGAATGCCCAGCCGCAAGCAAATACTTGATTTCATCGAGAACTCGCCAGTTACCGCAGGCAAGCGAGAGATCGCGCATGCGTTCGGCCTCAAAGGCGCTGAAAAGATCGCGCTCAAGGCACTGTTGCGAGATATGGCCGACGAGGGCCTGATCGACGGCAACCGCACGGCGTTTCACCGAATGGGCGGGGTGCCTAAAGTCACAGTTCTGCGCGTAATGGCGATTGAGGAAGGCGAAGTTCTCGCCATTCCAGATACATGGCAGCCCGATGATGCGACGCCGCCACCGCGCCTGCGCATTATTGAAGCGAGCGGTAAGCTGAAGGGTCCGCGCACGGCGGTTTCAGCGCTTAAGGTCGGTGACCGGGTGCTGGCGCGCACCGAAGAGGCGGGCAGCGGCTGGATCGCGCATCCGATGAAGAAGCTGCCATCAGCAGCGGACTCGATGATGGGAGTGATTGAATTTGATGCTGCGGGCAAGGCATGGCTGGCCCCGGTTGATAAGCGCGCGCGCAATTCTCTGGCAGTTTCGGACCTTGGCGGGGCGGAAGCTGGCAATCTTGTTCTTACCGAACCAGCGGGGAATACACCGCGATCTGGGGTGAAAGTGACCGCAGTTCTTGGCGATCCGCTAGCACCGCGTGCGTTCAGCCTGATCGCCATTCACAAGCATGGCATCCCTTTTGCGTTCCCCATCGAGGCTTCAACTGAGGCACAACTTGCCGCGCAACTGCCGCTAAGTGATACCAAACGCGAAGACCTGCGTGCGCTGCCCATCGTTGCCATCGATCCGAGCGATGCGCGCGACCATGATGATGCGATTTGGGCCGAGCCTGATGGAGCGGGCGGGTTCAACGCCCTCGTCGCGATTGCCGATGTTTCCTTCTACGTTCGCCCCGGCAGCCATGTCGATCGCGAGGCCAGGAAACGCGCGAACTCGGTCTATTTCCCCGACCGCGTCGTGCCGATGCTGCCGGAGGTGCTTTCAGCCGAAGTCTGCTCGCTCAAAACCGGCGAAGACCGCGCAGCGATGGCCTGCCATTTGCGGATTGATGCTGAGGGGCGGGTGACGGAGTTCCGCTTTACCCGCGCGCTGGTGCGGATTGCTGAGGTTCTTGTCTATGAAGATGCCCAAGCCCGTATTGATGAGGGTAAGGCCGAGCCATACCTCCAAAACCTATGGGCCTGCTGGCGTCTGCTCGAAAAGGCGCGCGACGCCCGTGATCCTTTGGCGCTGGAACTGCCCGAGCGGCAGGTGCGGCTCGATGAACAGGGCCGCATCTCTGAAATCGCTATCCGCGAGCGGCTCGATGCCCACCGCGTGGTCGAAGATTTCATGATCTCTGCCAATGTTGCAGCCGCCAAAGCGCTCGAGGCCAAGGTCGCGCCAGTGGTTTACCGGGTTCACGAAGCGCCGGGTCGCGAAAAGCTGGTGGCGCTCAAGGATTACCTCGCCACTTTCGACATGAAGCTAGCAATGGGCAAGCTAATTACTCCCGGTCTGTTCAACCGCATGCTGAAGGACGTGAGCGACGAGAGCGAAAAGGCGCTAATTATGGAGGCGGTACTGCGCAGCCAGACGCAGGCCTATTACGGCCCGCGCAATATGGGGCATTTCGGACTGGCACTCGGCAGCTACGCGCATTTCACCTCGCCGATCCGGCGCTACGCCGATCTGCTGGTGCACCGGTCACTGGTTGATGCCTACGGGCTTGAACAGCCCGCGCCGAAGGCAGACCTGCCCGCAACATCCGGGCTATCGGATCGTGACCGCGATGATCTGACCCGCGTGTCCGAAGCGATTAGCCAAGCCGAACGCCGCGCGATGGAGGCCGAGCGCGAGACGATTGACCGTTATGTCGCGGCTTGGCTTTCGGTGCGTGTGGGCGAGGTATTTTCCACTCGCATTACCGGCGTGCGTGCATTCGGCTTTTTCGCGACCATTGTAGGGCTGGGGGGGGATGGTCTGGTACCCGTCTCAACGCTCGGGCGCGAATATTTCACCTATGATGAAAAGGCGCAGGCGCTTTTGGGCGATCAAAGCGGCACGCGTTATGCCCACGGCCAGATTATTGATCTGCGGCTGGCGGAGGCTAATCCGCTGACCGGAGCACTGAAGTTTGAACTGGTTGAAGGCGGAAGCGCTCCGATTGAGCGGCGGGGGAAACCGTTGCCTTTGAAGCACAAGGGAAAGCATATCGTCGGAAAACGCGGGCGACCGGGGAATATCCGGCATCAAGGCCGCGCGCAACGCCACCCCACCTAGCTCAGCCGATTAATCGCTTCATCATCAAGCCCGCCCGGCACCAGATAAAGCGGACAGACCAGCGCGCCGATCCCAGCACTGGTGAAATGCGAAACAAGCGGACCCGGATTACCCGAAACTGCAGAGCCGAGCACCAGCGCTGAAACCTCCGGATGCTCGGTCAGATATTCGCTAACGACCTTGATGCCATCGCCATGTTTCACAGCAATTTTCGGCATGGTGCCGGTTTCTGCTGCCAAGCTGCCTGCTGCACTGGTGGCCATAACTTCGGCACGGTCATAGGCTTCCTGCTCGATGGTCGCTTGCACGCCGCCAAAGGCTACGAATTCCTGACGCGGCACAATTGCCAACAAATGCAACGCCGCACCGGTCTTCGCAGCCCGCCGCGCAGCAAAGCGCAGCGCAGTGCTAGCCTCCTCGGTCTCGTCAATGATGACCAGATAAACACGCATCCTCAGCTCCCCGCCTATACCATCTTATCCAATACAAACGAATTCGCTGCAAGGCGGCTTGCTCATGCGCGCCATTTTGGCCAAGAGCGAGATGAATAACAGCGCCAGCAGAGCCGGATCAACACCTATGCCAATCGCAATTAAAATGCCCGCCCTTTCGCCCACCATGGAGGAAGGCAAGCTATCCAAGTGGCTGGTCAAGGTTGGCGATAAAGTCGCATCGGGCGATATTATGGCAGAAATCGAAACCGACAAAGCGACGATGGAGTTCGAAGCGGTTGACGAAGGTACGGTCCTGTCGATCAATATTGCGGAGGGTACTGAAGGCGTGAAGGTCGGCACGGTCATTGCCCAGATTGCGGTCGATGATGAGGACGCAGCGCCCGTTGCAGCTCCCGGCTCCCCCGCGAAGGCGGGGGCCTTAGGCCTCAAGGAAGAAGCTCCGTTAGCAGCTCCATCAAGCATCAAGCCTGCTGAGGCTCCCGCCTCCGCGGGGGGGCCGGCTAAAAAGACAGCGCCATCTGGTGATCGCGTGATTGCCAGCCCACTGGCCAAGCGACTGGCTGCTGAAAAGAACGTAGATCTGGCGGGCGTTACGGGGTCGGGCCCCAATGGCCGCATCGTTCGCGCCGATGTTGAGGGCGCGCAGCCCGGTGCGGCGAAGCCTGCTGTTGCCCCCACTGCTCAACCGCGACCCGTTTCAGCACCCGCCGTCGCGTCAACCGCGCTCACCACTGCTATTCCGGACTTCGGCATCCCTTTCGAGGACCAAAAGCTGTCCGGCATGCGCAAGACCATCGCCCGCCGCCTCACCGAGTCGAAACAGACGGTTCCACACATTTACCTCACCGTTGATGTTCGGCTTGATGCCCTGCTCAAATTGCGCAGCGAGCTTAACGATGCGCTGGCTGTTCGCGGGGTGAAACTCTCGGTCAACGATCTGCTTATTAAGGCGCTGGGAGCTGCACTAATGCAGGTGCCTGCTTGCAATGTCGCCTTTGCCGGTGACGTGATGCGGCAATATTCCCGCGCCGATATATCGGTGGCGGTGAGTATTCCGGGCGGGCTTATCACACCGATTGTCACCGATGCAGGCGGCAAAAGCGTTTCCCAGATCGCCACCGAAATGGGCGCGCTCGCCAAAAAGGCCAAGGAAGGTAAACTCCAGCCGAGCGAATATCAGGGCGGCACCGCCAGCCTGTCCAACATGGGAATGATGGGGATCAAGCAGTTCGAAGCGGTAATTAACCCGCCGCAGGGCATGATTATGGCGATCGGCGCGGGCGAAAAGCGGCCGTGGGTGATGGGCGATGGCTCGCTTGGCGTCGCCACCGCGATGTGCGCCACCGGCAGCTTCGATCACCGCGCAATTGATGGGGCTGACGGCGCAAAGCTGATGGCGGTTTTCAGGGAGCTGGTGGAGAAGCCGCTGGGTTTGGTTGCTTGACATTCTACAGTTTGTGGCTACATTTGTGTACACGGAGATAGCTCATGCAAGTTGGCGTTCGGGAATTACGCGGAAAATTGAGCGAAATTGTCAACGGCAATCAGAATGTCGTGATCACCAACAACGGCCGTGTGATTGGCGAGTTCACACCTGCGACGATTATCAAGCCAACCGCAGATCGCGCAAAATGGCTGGAAGGCAGGATCGCTTTTCGCAGCAAATGGCAGGAATCCACTCCAGACTGGGCAGATCGTTTGATGGGTGAGGGCCTTGATGGGGAAGGAGAGTTTTTTGCCGAACCCACTTTTCGTTGATGCAAATGTGCTCGTTCGCTGCGTAGTTGGCAAAGCTGCCCATAATGCCGATGAACTGCTGGCGCGTGGCGTTGTCCTCGCGACTACCGACGCACAGGCTCACGAAGCTGAGCGGGTGCTACACCATGTCTTTGCTCTGAGCGAGGAAGATGCAGCAGCGCAGATGAGCGAAGTTGTTTCAGCAATGGAACTTTATCAACAGCCGACTTACCGCGCTGAAGAAGCATCAGCAAAAGCGCGAATACACTACAAGAACACAAAGGATTGGCCGATTCTAGCGGCAGCACTTGCTCATAATGGGGCCATTTGGACCGATGACCGCGACTTTTTCGGCGTAGGGGTGCCCACCTGGACAACGCGTAACATTCGGTATTTGGATCAGGCAGCATGACGGCCAAGAAAAGCATCGATAATCGTGTAATTCACACAGCCGACGGGCAAGGGCCGGGCGAGACTCCTGCTTCGTTGCGCGCTAAATGAACCTTCCCGCTGGACAACCCGCGATCCGCGTTACCGCCATGCCGGCGGATACCAATGCCAATGGCGATATCTTTGGCGGCTGGCTGATGGGGCTGATGGATATGGGCGCAGGGCTCGTCGCCGCGCGGATTGCCAAGGGACGGGTAACGACGGTCGCGATGGACGGGATGCAGTTTCACTTCCCGGTGAATGTGGGTGATGAGGTTTCGGTCTATTGCACGGTAACAAAAACCGGGCGCACGTCGATCACCGTCGCCACCGAAGCCTGGCGACGACACCGGTTTGAAGAAGAGGCGATCAAGGTGACCGAAGCGGTGTTCACCTTTGTTGCGATTGACGATAGCGGGCGGCCGCGGGTGATTTTGCCGACCCCGGATCAGGAGTAAAATTCAGTGGCTGAAGCATATGACCTCATCATTCTCGGCTCAGGCCCCGGCGGCTATGTCGCGGCGATACGCGTGGCGCAGCTCGGTTTCACCGTCGCCTGCATCGATGCATGGCTGCGCAACGGCCAGTCGAGCCTCGGCGGCACTTGTGTCAACGTCGGCTGCATTC
>JAYVNC010000075.1:0-2006 GCA_043758655.1 Novosphingobium sp. | reverse complement strand
AAGTTGAAGCGCGCAGTGCCTTCAAGCAGGGTCTCGCCATGGTTGCGAAAGCGGGTGAGGAGCAAGCGATCAAGCGTCATGGCGGTGCCGCAAGCCCTATCGCGGCCCGCGCCGCTTGCCCACGAAAAACGCCAATCCTGACAATTGGCACATTTTCCCATTCATCAGCAATTCAGATTCGCGCCGAGGTTCACTTTTGCGTGACAATGGCCAAATTCGGCCAATTCTTCAAACTGGCACGGTGCCTGCAATACCTTTTACATCGGCGGAGACCCGCCCCACTCATTAAAGGAAGGGAAGACCATGACTGCTTTTACCACTTACTCGAGCCGCCTCGCTGCCGCCGCCACCGCTTTCGCGCTGTCGTTTGTGCTGATCGCCAACACCGTCTCGATGCCGAGCCATCAATTCGCCGCAACTTTCGTTGGAGCACTCGCATGAACATGATCAATAGCAACGGCGGTGGTTCACCCACCCGTTTTCACCTCAACAAAACCCAGGGCAAGTTCATGGGGGTTAGCGCCGGAATGGCCGATTATTTTGGCTGGGACGTAACCATAGTCCGCGCGGCTTGGGTAATAGGCACGCTGGTTGGGTTTGGATCGTTGATCCTGATCTACATCGCGATTGGATTGATCGCTGACTAATTAAACCGAAGCCGCCTTTGCAAAAGGGGAAAAGTCGGTGTCTTCATCGAAGACATCGACGCCCTCGCGCGATTTAAGGAAGTCAACTACGCCATAGGTGACGGGGGTGAGAACCACTTCCCACAGCACCTTGAGCGCCCAGTTGGTGACCATAACGGTGAGCACCGCCTGATTGCTCCACACGCCGAGGAAGGCGATGGGGTAAAACAGCGCCGAATCCACGGCTTGGCCAAAGAAGGTTGAACCCCAGATGCGGCTCCACAACTTGGTGCCGCCGGTGAGAATTTTCATCTTGGCGAGCACGAATGAATTGACGAATTCGCCCGCCCAAAAGGCGATCACCGATGCAGCGACGATGCGCCACGTATTGCCGAACACAGAAACATAGGCTTCTTGTCCGCTCCATCCGGCGGCGGGGGGCAGGGCGACCACAACCCAGCTCATAAAGGCCATAAACACCATTGCGGCAAAGCCGGTCCACACACAGCGGCGGGCGTTGGCGTAACCGTAAACCTCGGTCAAAACGTCGCCGAGAATGTACGAGATCGGGAAAAACAGAATGCCCGCGCCAAAGGTGAACCCGCCAACACTGGCGAGCTTCGATGCACCAATCAGGTTCGACAACAACAGAATCGCGACAAACGCCGCCATCAGGTAATCGAAATAGCGGAAATGCCTCCGCGCGCCTGCGCTTCCGGCGATGTGCTCAAGTTTGGTTTCGCTGCTCATGGCCGTGCAGCCTATCGCAGTTTGCGCGTCGTGCAAGTGTACCTTATGGGCAGTGCAACGCGCTCGTAGTTCAACTGGATAGAGCACAAGCCTTCTAAGCTTGGAGTTGCAGGTTCGAGTCCTGCCGGGCGCGCCATTCTCCTTTCAGGCTATTTCGCATCGGCCTTCATCGCGGCATAGGCCGCATCGCGAGCCTCTGGCGTCAATGTTTGCAGATATTGGCTGGCGGCCTTGAAGGTCAGGAATGACTTGCCATTAGCATTAATCGGCACGGTGCGGCCGTTGAACATCCGGCGAAGCAGCCGCTTTTGTGGCCTGCCCAGTGATTGGCTGTCTTCGTCCGTCATTGGCAATTTTTGATCCCATACCGCAAACGCCGCCAAGGTTTCCCCCGGCGGCGTTTGATTACATCGTAGTTGCTGATCGTTAGAACTTAGCCTCAACCTGCACGTTGAAGCTGCGCCCGCGTGGATCGGCGACGCGTGGTTCCCACGAACTGCCTGCGCCGGTGTTGCCATCATAAGTGATGGCGAAGGGCGGATCGGTATTGAACAGGTTCTTCACGCCGAAGGTCATCTTAAAACGCTCGGCAATGCTCTGCGAAATCGATAGGTTGTAGGTCACGTATCG
>JAYVNC010000074.1:0-6446 GCA_043758655.1 Novosphingobium sp. | reverse complement strand
TGATTGATAGCGAGGCGAGCCTTTCGGGTGTCACTGCGCGGCCAATTGGACAATGATCGCCAGGCTCATCCGATGGTCTGTCGCGCACCGCCTGTTTGTGCTGCTGGCCGCCGCAGTGCTTACGATGGCCGGGCTGCTCGCTGTCCGTGCCACGCCGGTTGATGCCTTGCCTGACCTGTCCGATGTTCAGGTCATCATCCGCACCAGCTATCCCGGCCAAGCCCCGCAGATTGTCGAAAATCAGGTCACCTATCCGCTCACCCGGACCATGCTCTCGGTTCCCGGCGCGCGCGTGGTACGCGGCTATTCGTTCACCGGTGACAGCTTCGTTTATATCCTGTTCGAGGACGGCACCGACCTTTATTGGGCGCGCAGCCGGGTGCTGGAATATCTTGCGCAGGTACAAAGCCGCTTGCCCGCCAGCGCCACCGTCTCGCTCGGGCCGGATGCCACGGGGGTCGGCTGGGTCTATGAATATGCGCTGATCGACAAAACTGGCCAGCATGATCTGGCACAGCTTCGCAGCATTCAGGACTGGTTCCTGCGCTATGAACTGAAAACCATTCCCGGCGTTGCCGAGGTCGCGAGCATCGGCGGGATGGTCAAGCAATATCAGGTCGTGCTTGATCCTCAGAAACTGGCTGCATTCGTCGTCACGCACAGCCAAGTCACCGACGCAATCAAGGCCGCCAATGCCGAGCAAGGCGGCTCGGTGGTGGAAATGGCCGAGGCTGAATACAGCGTGCGCGCCAATGGTTATCTCAAATCGGTCGAGGATTTCCGCGTCATTCCGCTGAAAGTCGCAGGTGCGGGCATACCCGTAACACTTGGCGATGTCGCGACGATCCAGCTTGGCCCCGAAATGCGGCGCGGGATTGCCGAACTCAATGGCCAGGGCGAAGTCGCGGGCGGGGTTGTCGTGCTGCGCTCGGGCAGGAATGCGCGTCAGGTGATCGCGGCGGTCAAGGACAAGCTGGCAACGCTCAAGCGCGGCCTGCCAGCAGGGGTTGAGGTGGTTACCACCTATGACCGTTCGGGCCTGATCGACCGCGCAGTGGAGAATCTTTCGAGCAAGCTCGTCGAAGAATTCATCGTCGTCGCGCTCGTCTGTGGGCTATTCCTCTGGCACATTCGCTCGGCGCTGGTGGCGATTATCACGCTGCCGCTAGGAATGCTGGCGGCCTTCCTCATCATGCGGGCGCAAGGCGTTGAGGCCAATATCATGTCGCTCGGCGGCATTGCGATTGCGATTGGCGCGATGGTCGATGCAGCGGTGGTAATGATCGAAAACGCGCATAAGCATATTGAGCATTGGGGCGAAGATCATCCGGGAGAAACGCTTGAGGGCGAAGCGCGCTGGCGGGTTATTACCGACGCAGCGGCTGAGGTTGGTCCGGCGCTGTTCCTCAGTCTGCTGATCATAACCTTCTCGTTCATTCCGGTGTTCACGCTGCAAGGACAGGAGGGCAAGCTGTTCGGGCCGCTGGCTTTCACCAAAACCTATGCGATGGCGGGGGCGGCGATCCTATCGGTCACGCTGGTTCCGGTGCTGATGGGCTGGCTGATCCGGGGGCGGATACCGTCTGAACAGGATAACGCGCTTAACCGCGTTCTGACGCGGGCTTATCGCCCCGCGCTCGACCTTGTGATGAACAAACCCAAGGCGGCGCTCCTCATCGCCGCCTTAATTTTCGCCACGACAGCGTGGCCGCTCAGCCAGCTGGGCGGTGAGTTCCTGCCCCAAATGAACGAAGGCGACTTGCTCTATATGCCTTCGGCGCTTCCCGGCCTCTCGACCGCCAAGGCCAGCCAGTTACTGCAAATCACTGACCGGCTCATCAAGACGGTGCCCGAAGTCGATACCGTGTTCGGCAAAGCGGGCCGCGCCGAAAGCGCGACTGATCCCGCGCCGCTCGAAATGTTTGAAACCACAATTCGCTTCAAGCCAACAGACCAGTGGCGCGCAGGCATGACGGCGGAGAAGCTGGTCGATCAGCTCGACCAGACGGTGCGTGTTCCCGGCCTCACCAACATCTGGGTGCCGCCGATCCGCAACCGCATTGATATGCTCGCCACCGGCATCAAAAGCCCGGTCGGGATTAAAGTCTCGGGCGATAACATCGTCGAGATCGACCGCGTGGCGCGCGAAGCCGAACAAGTCGCCAAGACCGTCCCCGGCGTCAGTTCGGCGCTGGCCGAACGGTTGACCGGCGGGCGCTATATCGACGTAGCGATCAACCGTGCGGCGGCGGGGCGATACGGCCTCAACATTGCTGATGTGCAGGCGATCATCGCCGGAGCCATTGGTGGCGAGAATGTCGGGCAAACGGTCGAAGGTCTGGCGCGCTATCCGATCAATGTCCGCTACCCCCGCGAAATCCGTGACAGCCTCGATAAAATCCGTTCTTTGCCAATCCTGACGCCGTCGCTCCAGCAAATCACCCTCGGCACAGTCGCCGATGTGCGGATTACCGATGGCCCACCGATGCTGCGCAGCGAAAATGGTCGTCCGACCACATGGGTCTATGTCGATGTGCGCGGGCGTGATCTGGCGTCAACGGTGCGCGATTTGCAAACGGCCGTCGCCGAGAAAGTCAAACCGTCGGCAGGCATCAGCATCGCTTACACCGGCCAGTTCGAGTTCCTCGAACGCGCCAATGCCCGACTCAAGCTGGTCGTGCCTGCGACGCTGCTCATCATCTTCGTCCTGCTCTATCTGACCTTCGGGCGGGTCGATGAGGCCGTGCTCATCATGGGAACACTGCCGTTCGCGCTGACGGGCGGTATCTGGACGCTTTACTTGCTCGGCTTCAACCAGTCGGTCGCGACGGGCGTCGGGTTCATCGCGCTTGCGGGCGTCTCGGCAGAGTTCGGGGTGGTCATGCTGATCTACCTGAAAAGCGCGCTCGCCAAAGGCGGCGATGTTGAGGCGAGAATCCGAGAAGGTGCGCTCCTCCGTGTCCGGCCAAAGGCGATGACGGTCGCTGTCATTATCGCTGGGCTGTTGCCGATCCTGCTAGGCCATGGCGCGGGCAGCGAAGTCATGTCGCGCATTGCCGCGCCGATGATCGGCGGGATGCTCACCGCCCCGCTGCTCTCGATGCTGGTTCTCCCCGCTGCCTATCTTTTGCTGCGGACGCGCAAAACCAAATCCCCAATCACCAATTGAAAGGAATACTCCGATGAAGGCAATTATCATTCTCGCGGCCGCGCTTAGTCTCTCTGGCGCGCTCACTGCTTGCAACAAAGCCGCAGACGCGCCCACAAAACCTGCCGCCTCAAACGACACAGCCAGCATGGATATGAGTGGCGCCGTCAAATCCGGCAGCAGCAGCGGAAAGATCACCGAACTCGACAAGGCGGGCGGCATAGTCACTATTGCTCATGGCCCAATACCCGCCGTTGGCTGGCCAGCAATGAGGATGGGGTTCAAAGCCGACGCCAAGGTGCTCGCAGGTTTCGCGGTAGGTAACCAGGTTGATTTTGATCTGACGCTCAAGGGCAGCGATGCGACAGTTACGGCCATTAAGAAGCGATGAAGGGGATCGGTCGATCCTCACTGCTGAACCGACGCAACTTCTCAGCGGCAGAATATACCTTCAGGGTGCCGAACGCCTGTAACGTGTGCATAGAGGCTATCGGACCCATTGAGCGGTATTTGCCCCGACAACAGCCCGAAAACCACCGATGAGCGGAAATATATCGCTAGAAGTTTCCTCCAGCCTCAAAGGAAATTACGGATGGCGACCCTCAAACAGAAACCAGCGAACTGATCAACGCGCAGCTTGGCACGGCGGGTTGAGTGAGGAGCCTAAGGTGCGCTAGATCAAAACATGGCCAACACTCATCCGTTCAAAGTGAAGTTGCAAATCTTCTGCGGTGACGAGATTGCGATGGGTCCGGGCAAGGCGGACTTGCTCGATGCCATCATCCGCGCCGGATCAATATCCGGCGGCGCGCGCGCGATGGGGATGAGCTACCGGCGGGCGTGGCTGCTCGTCGATGCCATGAATCGCTGCTGGCAGGAACCGCTGGTAGAAACCGTATCGGGCGGCAGCGCAGATCATGGCGCGCACGTCACGACTTTGGGACTCAAAGTGCTAAGCCAGTTTCGCGCCTTGCAGGTCAAGCTTGTTGCTGCTTCCGCTCAAACTAGCGAGCAGGAACTTGAGCAAGCGCTGCGTCCCCTGCCACGGCCCTGCAAGAGCAGCTAACCCTCCATAATTCATCCCAATCGGTTGACCCGTTTGAAGGCATCGCTATGCGCCGCACTATATACGATAGAATATAGCGAGTCGGTAGAGGGCAAGCGCCATCAGCAATGGGAAAGTCCATGCGTCGTTACGGGGTTCTGTTCATCAGTGCATTGCTGGCCACATCTGCGGCGGCTCGAGCAGAAAATGCGGCTTCAGCTGACGGATCCGCTTCATCGCCCGATACGATCATGGTCACCGCAAGGCGGCGCGCAGAAGATGCACAAGCGGTTCCCGCTGCACTTACGGTGGTCACAGCTGAAACGCTCACCAAAAGTTACACCGTCAATCTCAATCAGGTTTCGCAGCTTGTCCCAACGCTGAACTACTCCTCGCCCAACCCGCGCAATACCGCCTTCACCATCCGCGGGCTGGGCAGCAGCGTGGTTGCCATCAGTCAGGCGAACGACGGGCTTGAGCCGGGTGTCGGGTTTTACGTCGATCAGGTCTATCATGCCCGCCCTGCCACGGCGGCGTTCGACTTTACCGATATTGACCAGATCGAGGTGCTACGCGGGCCGCAGGGAACGGTGTTTGGCAAGAACACCACGGCGGGCGCGATCAACATCACCACCAAGCTGCCCGGTTTCAGCTTCGGCGCAAATGAGGAACTGTCGCTCGGTCAGCAAGGCTTCAAACAGGCCAAGGCATCACTGACCGGCCCAATTGCCGGTGACGTGCTGGCATTCCGGCTGTCAGGCGCGATCACGCGGCGCGATGGGGTTCTCTATAACGTGCGCTACGGCAAATATCAGAACAACCTGCATAACGACGCCCTTCGCGGGGAGCTGTTGTTCAAGCCCAGCGACAGCTTCAGCCTGCGCGTGATTGGCGACTGGTCCAACTTTCAGAACGAATGTTGCACACAGGTCTATGTTCGGGTTGCGCCGACCTTGAAGCCGCTGGCCCAGCAATATGCGGCGCTGGCAGCGAGCGCGGTACCCGGTGGTTACACCCCGCCCAGCCTCAATCCCTATGACCGCCTGACCGACATCGATGCGGGGCTTGGCGTTAATACCAATGAAGGGGGCGTGTCTGCCATTGCTGAACTCACCGAACGTTCGGCGACAATCACCTCGGTCAGTGCGTGGCGCTTCTGGAACTGGGATGCGGCCAATGACCGCGATTACACCGGCCCGCCGATCCAGATCACCCAGCACATCCCGTCGCGGCAGGATCAGTTCAGTCAGGAACTGCGCATCGCGTCCACCGCTCCCGGCAGGGTCGAATATGTCGCAGGCCTCTATTACTTCCACCAGAAAATCGTCGGCCATCCGATCAGCGTCTATGGCCCGCTCGCGACTTACTGGCTGCTGCCAGCCAGCGCCACCCGCACCCCAGCCCTGCTCGATGGCTATCAGACCAGCGGCACCACTGACTTCCGAACTGATAGCTATGCAGCCTTTGGCGAGATTACTTGGCACCCCATGCCTCGCCTCGCGATCACTGGCGGCATTCGCTACACCTATGAAAACAAAGACGGCAGCTATGACGTTCAGACTTCCGGCGGCGTTGCATTGACTACCGCGCTGGAAACCGATCAGCAAAATATTCTGCGCGCGCAAAGCTACACCGCGCACATTGGCGATGGCAGCGCATCGGGCCGTGCCAACATCGCTTACCAGCTGACTGATGATGTCATGGCCTATGCCAGCTTTGCGCGCGGGCAAAAGTCGGGCGGGATCAACATGTCCGGCCTGCCGGTCAACAATCTGGGCCAGACCGTTCTCAGCACTGCCACAGTGCGCCCCGAAAAGAACAGCACCTGGGAGGTGGGCTTCAAGACAAGGCTGTTCAGCGGCGCGGCAACCTTCAACATCAATGGCTATTATGTGAAGGTCGCTGACTATCAGTCCAATGTCGTCGACAATTCCGCAACCGTCTCGTTGCGCAGCTACCTTGCCAATATCCCCGAAGTGACGGTCAAGGGCGTGGAGTTCGATGCTGCTGCGAAGATCGGCTCACACCTCACACTGCGCGCATCGGGCGCTTATGCCGATGGCCGCTATGCCAGCTACCCCGCCGGTCCCTGCCCGATTGAACTGACCGGCTCCAGCACCGCGCAGTGCAACCTGACTGGCAAGGGCTTGCCCGGGCTGCCAAAGTGGTCAGGATCGCTCGGTGGTGAATATACCCAGCCGATTTCGGGGGGTGAACTCCATTTGCGCGCGGACGCCAACGCCAAGACCAAGG
>JAYVNC010000073.1:0-6463 GCA_043758655.1 Novosphingobium sp. | reverse complement strand
GGTCTGGCGGGTTATCGAGCAGCGCCTTCAGCGCAGTCTGCCCATCGGTATAGACCCGCGTGGCATAGCCTTCGGCCTGGAGCGCGATCGAAACCGTGGTCAGAATATTGCGGTCATCGTCCACCAGCGCGATAACTTGGCGGGGAACCGATGCGGCGGGGGTAGGGGAACTGGAATTGGCTTCCATGCGGGCAACCTGATCTGTGCGAGCGATCTTTGCGAGCGATCTGTGCAAGAGCATGGGGGTTAGCCGAGTGTACCACCGCTGACAATTGCTGCGAGGACAATTGCTGCGAGGACAATCGCAAAAGCGGTGAACCGTTTCGCCAATGCTGCTATAGCCGCAAAACTGTTTCGCTAAGCCGCAGATTGGAGTCTGCGGATTTGACGCAAGATCACGGCTCGCCTATGCGGCGCGGCGAATCCTGCATACCTATGCGATGGTGCATTGCAGCACGAATTCCGTAGCGGCAGGCGCTTACAGGAGAAGAAATTGGCCACGCTTTCCTACTCACTCGACAAACAGGGTTTCTCCTCCAGCGCAACCCTGTTCGCCAATCTGGGAACCGCCCAGCTGGTGGAGCACGCGTTACGCAACGGTGAGGGGCTGCTGACCAAAGACGGGGCGCTATTGATCGATACCGGCAAGTTCACCGGGCGCAGTGTGAAGGACAAGTACATCGTCCGCGATGCAACCACCGAAGATGCGATCAATTGGGGTGCGATCAATCAGTCTATGGCACCCGAGCATTGGGCCAACCTGAAGGGCGATTTCATGGCCGCACTTAAGGACCAAAAAGAACTCTATGTCGCCGACCTTTTCGGCGGCAGCCAGCCCGAATACCGTGTCAACGTGCGCGTGGTTACCCAGATGGCCTGGCACAACCTGTTCATCCGCACCTTGTTGGTACGCCCCACGGCTGGCGAGCTGGCCACCTTCGCGCCCGAATACACCATTCTTAACCTGCCCAGCTTCAAGGCCGACCCGGCTCGTCATGGCTGCCGCAGCGATACGGTGATCGCAGTCAACTTTACCGAGAAGTTGATCCTGATTGGCCACACTGAATATTCAGGCGAGATGAAAAAGGGCGTATTTGGCCTCTTGAACTTCCTGCTTCCAGCGCAGGGCGTGATGCCAATGCATTGTTCGGCAAACATCGGCTCCGACGGCAAGAGCGCGATTTTCTTCGGGTTGTCGGGCACCGGCAAAACCACGCTTTCGGCCGACGCCAGCCGCACGCTGATCGGTGATGATGAGCATGGCTGGTCGGACCAAGCGGTGTTCAACTTTGAGGGCGGCTGCTACGCCAAGATGATAAACCTCTCGGCCGAGGGGGAGCCTGAGATTTACGCAACCACCAAGATGTTCGGCACGATCCTTGAGAACGTGGCAATGGACGCGGAAACACGCGAACTCGACTTCACCGATGCCAGCAAGACCGAGAACACCCGCGGTGCCTACCCAATCGAGTTCATCCCGAACACCAGTGATAAGAACCTCGGCCCGCCGCCGTCCAACATCATCTTGCTCACGGCCGATGCGTTCGGGGTTCTGCCGCCCATCGCTCGGCTGACGCCCGAGCAGACGATGTACCACTTCCTGTCGGGCTATACTGCCAAGGTCGCCGGCACCGAGATCGGCGTGACCGAGCCTGAGGCGACTTTCAGCACGTGCTTCGGTGCCGCCTTCATGCCGCGCCACCCCAGCGTCTACGGCAACCTGCTTAAGAAGCGTATTGCCGAAGGTGGCGCGCAGTGCTGGCTGGTCAACACCGGCTGGTCGGGCGGCAAGGCAACTCAGGCCGGGATCAAGCGGATGCCAATCAAGGCGACCCGCGCCCTGCTCAACGCGGCGCTCGATGGCAGCCTGAACGATGCGGAGTTCCGCAAGGATCCCAATTTCGGCTTCGAAGTGCCCGTTGCGGTGCATGGCGTCGATAGCAAGCTGCTCGATCCGCGCGGCGCTTGGGACGATGCCGAGCAATATGACGAAACCGCACAGGCACTGGTCCGCCGGTTTGTCGATAACTTTGCGCAGTTTACCGATTATGTTGACGAAGCCGTGCGGCAGGCCGCACCGGTTGCGGCTTGATTTCAACAGCCCTGTTGAAAATTCACTTTGAGCGCGCTTGTGTATAGCCCATGTGGGCGCGGTATTTCGTAGGGAGTCGCATTGCATGAGCCTTTTAGACAGCATTCTTGGGCAACTCAGCGGCAATGTCGCGGTGGATGCTATCGCCACCAAGTTCGGCATTCCGCCCGCAATGGCCGAAGCCGCCGTTGCGGCGCTGACTCAGGCGCATCCAGAGCCGGGTGATACCGTCGCCACAGCGGCGGCAAATACCGGCATGGACGCAGGCGTTATGGGCCAGATTGCCGAGCATATCGGTGGCGAAGGCGCGCTTGGTCAGTTGGGCGGCATGCTCAAGGACAACCCACAGATCGTCTCGGCCATTGGTGGGATGTTGAGCGGCGCCCAAGGCGCTGGCCTCGGCGGCCTGCTTGGGGGGCTGATGGGCGGCCACAAGAACTGACTTCGGTTTAGGTGCAAGCCCACAAAAAAGGGCAGCGGTGAAAGCCGCTGCCCTTTTTGTTTCGCAGGGTTGAGCGCTCAGCCGAGCATTGATGCGGGAACATTGCCGCCATTATCGGCCAACGCCTGCATTACCTGCTTGTGCAGCATGATGTTGTCTTCGGCTGAACCGGCATAATCAGCATTGCCGAGTTCATGCGCGAGCGACTTGCGGTTTTCATAGCTGGCTTCGATGCCAACCAGCTTCATCAGATCGGTGATTGATGTTTTCCAATTAAGATCGCCTGCACCCGACATCGAACCCAGCGATGCTTCGACATCAACATTGCTCATCGTTGAGGGCGCAGCGGCGGCGGCAGGAGCGGCTTCAGCAGCGGCGGGCACGGGAACAGGCGCGGCTTCGGCCTTGTGACCGAAAATAGCGTCCTTGATTGAGCTGAAAATCGACATGGTACCAAACTCCCAAATAGGGGCGGTTCCCGGACTGGGAACATTGCGACTCGCCCTGAGCGGTGCGACGATAGTCGCGGAATTATGAACGCGGCAAGGCAAAGCGCTGCGCGCTAATGATTACCCGTTCGTCGCCGCAATATATCGCCCTACGTTGAGCGCCAACACATCAAGCGGAACGTTACCGCCGCCGACTACCGCCTGATCAAAATCGCGCAGATCGAACTTCACGCCGAGCGCGGTTTGGGACCGCACCCGCTGCGCATTGATCTCGCTGTGGCCCATTTTATAGCCGCAGGCCTGCCCCGGCCATGAACAATAACGGTCAATCTCGGGCGCAAGCTCGGCCAGCCCCGAACCATTAGCCTCGGCGAACCATTCCTGCGCCTGCGCCCGGCTCCATCGCATCGCGTGCATCCCGGTATCGACAACGAGGCGGCAGCAGCGGAACGAAATCCCCTGCAAATAGCCAAGCCGCCCAACCGGATCGTCATCATAGGCACCCAGCTCATCGCCCAACTGCTGCGCGTATAGCGCCCAGCCTTCGGAATAGGCGTTGAACGCAAGGATTGAGCGGATGAGCGGTAGCCGGTTGGCATATTCGCCCTGCCAAACGTGGCCGGGAATGCCTTCATGGAACACCAGATCGGGCACCGAAAACTTGCTGTGGCGGCCCGTGTCACCCAGATTGACCCAAACTTTGCCGGGGATTTTGCCATCGATCGAACCCGCCCCGCCATAGGCATTGGGCGCGCCGGGTTCTTCAGCAGGCGGCATCCGGCGAATTTCGAGTTTGCCCGGAACCAGCGTGCGGAACGCCAGCGGCAATTTGGTGCGGATGAAGGCGATCCGATCTTCCATCAGATCGGTAATCTGTTTGCGGCCCGCATCGTTGTTCGGGAACTGGTAGCGCGGGTCTTGCCCCAGCGCCCTCATTCGCGCGCCGACGCTGCCTTTGCTATATCCGAGCTTCTGCAAGATCGGCTCCATCCGCGCCTGCAATTCAGCGAGCTGTTCGCGGCCGATCTTGTGGATTTCTTCAGGGCTGCGACGGGTTGTGGTGCTGGCGCGCAGGCCCCAAGCATACCATTCGTCGCCATGCGGGCGTGACCACATGCCAGCCTCCGAAGTCGCGCTGGCGCGCTGGCGTTTGAGTTCGGCAAGCTGGCGTTCGAGCGCGGGGATGATCTTGCGGCTCACGGTGTTTTGCGCACGCACGGCCCACGCGCCGGGGATCTGGCTCGTCCGCCCTACCAGCGAGGTGACCATGCCGCTTGTTCCGCCGCCCGCATCGGTGATCGTCCGCTGCATCTGGCTGATAGCTTTATCGAGCAGGAAATCGGGCGGGACCAAGCCCTTTGCGGTGGCGCTGCGCATCCGCGCCAGTTCGCCATCGAGCAGTTTCGGCATTTGCGCGAGCCGAGATAAATAGGCCTCGGCATCGCTCGCCGAATGCACCGGATGATCACCGTCAAGAAAGCGCGGGGTATCAAGGTAAGCGCCAACGTTCTGGATCACCACATAAGGCGTATTGCGCCAGCCACCGACCGCGACATCGCCATAAGGCAGAGCAAAGCCATTGAGCGCGATGGAAAACGCGCTTTTGACTACGGCAAGGCTGGTCTGGGTGGCGGGATCGAGCGCCTTTTCATCGATGCTGCTGATCTTGCGCAAAGCCGAACGTAGCCGCCCCACCGTGTGCGCCAGATCGCCGCTCGATCGCCCGCCCAACCGCGATCGCAGCGAGGCGTGCTTGCCGATATCGAGCCCCAGCCCGGTTGCGCCTTCAGGCCCATCCTCAAGCAAGCCCCAGGCAATCTGATCGAGCACCGCGCTGGCGCGGTCTTGCGGTGATGCGGCAGCGGCGAGGGCTTGGCAGGGCAGTGCGAGCGCAGCGGCGCTGGCGGATAGAGCGGCAAGGGTATCGCGGCGGGTGAGGCTGATGCTGTTCATGCCGCCATGCTGGAAATTGTGCGCGGCGGAGTCAAACAGCTTTTCACTCAGGTGTAACTGCTGCTAGACCAACGACATGCTCGATACCGCACTCTCGCTCACGGCCCTCGCCATCATCGCCCTGACACTCGGCGCGGTTTACCTGCTGCGGCGCGGCGGGGCGAAGAAGCAGGCGCTGCTGATGCTTTTACTTGTCGCCGTGCTGGCGGTGAACGTGGCCATATGGACTGTGCCTGATAACCACGGGAATGTTCCGGCGGCGGAGGGGCGTTAGGCTAGGGCAGCGCGCACCACCCCAACCCCAAAAAATTACCTAATCGGGCAATCCGGAGACAGCCGGAAGTTCAGATAATTGTCCACCGACAGCATCATCTCGGTCATTTCATGCTCGAAGAAATGGTTGGCGCGCGGGATTTCGTCGTGGTGGATGGTGATGTGGCGCTGGGTGCGCAGTTTATCGACCAGCTTTTGCACGGCGTTCGGCGTCACAACGGTGTCATTCACGCCCTGAACGATGATGCCCGATGCGGGGCAGGGGGCGAGGAAGCTGAAATCATACATGTTCGCGGGCGGGGCGATTGAAATGAAGCCGCGAATTTCCGGGCGGCGCATCAGCAGTTGCATCCCGATCAGCGCGCCAAACGAATAGCCGGCGATCCACGTGGTCGAAGCTTCAGGATGAATCGACTGCACCCAATCGAGCGCCGAGGCCGCATCGCTCAGTTCGCCAATCCCGTTATCAAACGAACCCTGACTGCGGCCAACCCCACGAAAGTTAAAGCGCAGCACAGCAAATCCGCGCGCGACGAAGGTTTTGTAAAGCGCCATCGTGATCCGGTCATTCATCGTGCCGCCAGCCTGCGGGTGCGGATGCAGGATCATCGCCACCGGCGCGCGCGGGCGCGGTGCGGGCTGGAAACGGCCTTCGAGACGGCCTTCGGGGCCGGGGAAAATCACGGATGGCATTTTGGGAACTACCTGTGCTGCTGGCCCTTCGCGCGGCATCCGGGGAAAATCGGCGGCCGGTCCGTTCAGGGCTATGATCGGGAAGCGAGCGCTATATAGATACGGGGCCTTAAAAAGCAACGTTTTCGAACTGGACCTATGGACCACATCTATCTTGACCACGCGGCAACCAGCCCGCTGCACCCCGCAGCGCGCGCAGCCATGGACAAGGGGTTTGCGATCTGGGCCAATCCATCGAGCCCGCATCGCGCCGGGCGGGGTGCACGCGCTGCGCTTGAGGATGCGCGTGAGCGGATCATGGACAAGCTCAACTGGGACGGTGAACTGATCTTCACCAGCGGCGCGAGCGAGGCGGCGCAAATCGCACTCAGCCGCGCGAATACCAGCGAACGCTATGTCAGCGCGGTGGAACACGATGCGGTGCTGGCGGCGGCACCGGGCGCGTCCCGGCTGGCGGTGCTGCCCGATGGCGCGGTCGATGAAGAGGCGATGGTTGCGGTGCTCGCCAAGGCCAACAACCCGGTTGTGGCTATCCAGTCAATCAATTCGGAAACCGGCACC
>JAYVNC010000072.1:0-6501 GCA_043758655.1 Novosphingobium sp. | reverse complement strand
GATGTTATTGATATCCGAAAGTTTTATGGCCAATCGGGGATGTTCACTTTCGACCCCGGCTTTACTTCGACCGCGGCTTGCGAAAGCGGGTTGACCTATATTGATGGCGACGAGGGCATTCTGCTCCATCGCGGTTATGCGATCGGTGACCTGGCAGAACAATCCAGCTTTATGGAGGTTTGCTATCTGCTGCTCAACGGTGAACTTCCCGGCAACGACGAGCTTTCCAGCTTTTCAACGACAATCAGCCGCCACACTATGGTGCACGAACAGCTGCGCCAGTTCTATCAGGGATTCCGCCGCGATGCGCACCCCATGTCGATCATGTGCGGCGTGGTTGGCGCGCTTTCAGCGTTTTATCACGATTCAACTGACATCGCCGATCCTGCGCAGCGAAAGATTTCTGCGCACCGGCTGATCGCCAAGATGCCAACCATCGCCGCGATGGCGTACAAATATTCGGTTGGCCAACCGTTCGTGCACCCTGATAATTCGCTGAGTTACACCGGCAATTTCCTGCGCATGACCTTTGGCGTTCCGGCTGAGGAATATGTGGTGAACCCGGTCGTCGAAAAGGCGCTAGATCGAATTTTCATCCTCCACGCCGATCACGAGCAAAACGCTTCGACATCGACAGTGCGATTGGCCGGATCGTCCGGCGCAAACCCATTCGCCTGCATTGCTGCGGGCATTGCCTGCCTGTGGGGCCCGGCGCATGGCGGGGCGAATGAGGCGGCGCTCAACATGCTGCACGAAATCGGCACGCCCGATAAAATCCCGCACTATATCGAACGCGCTAAGGATAAGAACGATCCCTTCCGCCTGATGGGCTTTGGTCACCGTGTTTACAAAAACTATGATCCGCGTGCGACGGTGATGCAGAAGACCGTGCGCGAAGTGTTCGCAGCGCTCAAGGTTACTGATCCGGTGTTCGAAGTCGCCATCCAGCTTGAGGAAATGGCGCTCAACGATCCTTATTTCATCGAGATGAAATTGTTCCCGAATGTGGATTTCTACTCAGGTGTTATTCTTTCAGCTATTGGCTTCCCCACGACAATGTTTACGGTGCTGTTTGCGCTGGCCCGCACCGTCGGCTGGGTAGCGCAATGGAATGAGATGATTTCTGATCCTGGCCAGAAAATCGGCCGACCGCGCCAGCTTTATACTGGCCCAACCGCACGTGACTATGTTCCTGTCTCCAATCGTTGAGGTGATTTATGGGTGGATTGCGTACTCTTTTGATGGTCGTTGGTGCCGTAATGTTTGTGATGGGGATTTTCTTTTCGCTGCAAGGCGCGGGCTACATTATGTGGCCGGCCCAAAGCTCCATGCTTGCTAAGCATCAGTGGGTGACCAATGGTTTAATCATCGCTCTCGCCGGTGCAGCAGTTCATCTGTTTGCCCGCCGGATTGGCACCAACGCTTAATCTTCGGATGTTGGCCTAATCTTCTGATGGCGGAATGGGCACGCTGAGGACAAAGCGTGCCCCCTGCCCCGGAGCGCTTTCAACGGTGAGATCGCCGCCCATCGCGCGCGCTAACCGCCGGGAAATATACAGCCCCAATCCCGAACCACCATCGCCGCTTCGTCCAAGCCGTTCGAACTTTTCGAACACCTTGGCCTGCTGCGCGGGTTCAATCCCCGGCCCTTGATCCGCGACGATAACCTGCGCCATATCGCCTTCCTGCGACAGGCGGATCCACACTTGGGACTGCGCCGGTGAATAGCGGATGGCGTTGCCGAGCAGGTTAAGCAGCACCTGCAAAACCCGGCGAAATTCGGCGATTGCTGGCAGCACTTCGCCTGCGCGCGGGGCATCGACGATGATCCCTTGCTCACGCGCACGCACGCCAAGAATGCCCGCAGCGCGGCGCGCGACATCGGCCAGATCAATGCGATCAGGCGCGGTGGAGAAGTCCTCCGATTCAACCACTTCAAGGTCCGCCAGATCGTCGATGAGCGCCAGCAAATGCTGCCCGGCTGCGGCAATATCGGCGGCGTAATTGCTGTATTCCTCAGCCAGAGGACCGGCCATGCGGGTGCGGATCGTTTCGGCATTGGCGATAATCCGCGCGATAGGTTGGCGCAGCACCGGGGCCACATCGCGACCAATCAGCCGCCCATCGCCGCGCGAAGCCGCACCCGAACTCGCCGGAATGGCTGGCAGCGGCGAGTCAGATGTCAGATACAGGTCAAACCCAGCAGGCACATCCTGATCGCCCATTTGCGGGACCAATGTGACGCGCCAGAGCCGGTCCGAACCGTTCACCTGCACCGCGGCACCATGGAGCATGCGCCAATGCAGCGCCTGACCCGGCGCAGCGCCATCAACTGAGACCATTTCGAACCACGGCTTGCCGGGTGCGGCCTGCATAGTCTGCGCCAGCAACTTGAGATCAGCGGCCTCGGCCTGGGCGGTAAGCACCGCCTGCGCGCCATCAAGCCGCGCATGGAATTCCGCCAGATCACAATCAATCTCGGCCTGCCGCGCCGCCGCATCAACCATCTCGGGCGGTAGCGCGCGCGCATGCCAGTGGCGCACTGTGATGCGGCTCATGCCATCGGGCAGAGGTTCAACTTCGACCCAGGCGGTAACCTCATCGTCGCCATCGCGCGCGATAACCGGGCGTGCCAGTTTCATCCCGAACCGCCGCGATTTGCGCACCGCTTCGAGCAGCGCAGGCACAGCAATCGTTCCGGGCATATCGCCGCCGCAGCGCAAATGCAGGCCGAGCAGCGGCTCGTCGGCAGACACGAGCCTATCGTCGCCGTCACAAAGGCCTGTCGCCTGGAGAACCGTTGCTGCGGTCATCGTTCAGACCGGGTAGCCCGCGCCGCTCGCGAGGACCGCCGCAGCATGATCTGGATCGAGCGCATCAAAGCCATCGGGCAGCGATATATCGGGGTGCAGAGCAAGGAACTGCTCCTCAATCGCCGCTTGCTTGAGGCCAGCAGAAGCAAGCGACAAAGCCAGACGTGCTACCTGTGCCTCATTGGTGGAAAGCACGGTTATGCAGCGTTCCTGACCATTGACGAGGCCAAGTGCCGTAAGAAATAGCGCCGCGCCCGCGTGCGAAACCGAGAGCGCCGCCTGCGCTCCCCCGCCCATCGAAAGCAGCAACCGTGCCATCAAGCCCAAACGCCCACGGCTTTCGTCGAATTCTCCAGCAATCGCGCGTTCGGCCTGAACTGCGGCGGCATCGTCTGGCCCGCAATGTGTACGCAAACCGACCAGCGCGGCGTGGAGAAGATCGGCGGGAAGTTCAGCCACCGGCAACTGCATTCGCCGTTGCGTCTGGGCAAAGCGGGCCTGCGCTGCCAGCAGGTTCATCGCCGCAGCCGCAGTCGGCGCGTCGGTTGACGCGATCAGAGCCTGTAACAAGGGCGAGAGCAGCGGATCTAGGCCAAGCCGGGCATGGAGCCGCTCGGTCAACTGCCATTCGGCGGCAAGCGCATGAATATGCGCGAGCATGGACGAATCGGACGAGAGAACCGCTGCCAGCGCGGTAATTTGCTCACGGCTGAAGTCATGGGTGTTGTCACTGCTTGCTGCTTGAGCATGGGCAACCAGCAACTGCCGTGCAACATCTTCAAGCATGGCGCGGGTTCTTGCCACCATCTCTTCGGAAAAAACCGATGAATCGTCGTTGGTTACCAGATGGCGCATGATCGGAATGATCGTGCCGATCAGCGCGTCGCCGTGGGCGAGTTCTTTGCGCATTACGCTTTCGATCATATCGATGCTGGCGGCAGGCTTGGACGTTTCAATCATACCGTCCGCCATAGCCACTCATGGTTAAGCTCGCGTTATCTTAGGCTGTTCCGTCTGATCGGTGAGCGATATACACTACGCCGAGCAGAAGAAGCGCAGCCAATGCGGACACACCCGGCACCAGAAGCGAAGCCGCCGCCAAGCCGCACAGCACCAAAGCCAGCAGCAAACGGTCAGCCAGCCAATCGGTCCACCTGCCCGGCAAAGCCCGCGAAAACAGGCTGAGCAAGCCGAAAAGCATGAACGGGGCAAATGCACGCTGCCATAACGGCTCAATCGAAGCCGAGGTTGGTGATGTGACGAGCAGCAAAACCAAAGCGACGTCAAAAATCCACACAAACGGTACTTCGGCCGCAAGCAAGCCCGGCTTTCGGCCCAAAGCTTCGGACTGAATATGTTCAAGAATGCAGGCTGAACGGTGGAGCAGCCAAGCAGGTGCGCAAAGCCCCAGCGCGATCGCACTAAAGCCAAACCACCCCACTCCTCCAGCAATCGCTATCAGAACGTATGCTGCCAGTGCAAGCGCCTTTCCGCCGCTACCGCCGTGTAGAAGCGCTGGGCCAAAACTCCGGACGATAAGCGTTGCTAAGGCAAAACCCGGCGTTTTTCCGCGACCAATGGTGTGTCGCTGCATCCAATTAAGCTCAGCCGAATGCGCCGCTTCTTCATCACGAACGAGCAGCCAGTGTCCGGCAGAAATCGTCGGTTCACCTACACCGCGCTGCGCAATCCCGGCTTGCAATCCGATGCGCAATAGCGCTGATACTGGCTCTGCATCGGCAGGAAGGTCGTTCAACCGCTCAACCAAGCGGCCCGGTAACAGCATCAGTCCGGCAGCGGCGTGGTTGATATCAATGCGTTCAAAACCTTGCGGAACCGCCGTTTCGGCTGGGAGTACAAGGATCACGGGCGCTCCACCGACCATATCCAGCGCATCGGGGACCGCGGCGACGAGACCTTCCCCCATAACCAGCAAATCATCGTTCGCCGTGACCAGCCCGGAAAGCGCGCGCGCGCCCGAGATCATGTGAAAGCGTGCGCCTGCGCGCTCGGCTTCGTGCTGAAGGGCGATCAATTCAGGCGTCAACGCGCGGGCAATGCAGGCAATCCGTTCGCATCCTGCCGCTAGGGCCACCATCAACTGGTGGTGCGCCAGAGTCGCCCCGCCGAGGCGCAAAAAGGCGCGCGGCATGGTTCCTCCGGTATGGGCTGGTTCCATCATCGATAGCAAAGCGACCCGCAGCGTCTTTCTCCGTCAGGTTGGCGCGCTGTCTAGAGTACAGCGCCCGACCTGCCAAGCCGAAGCGATCAGTGCTGGGTGGTGAAATCGTCGAGAAAGTTCTGGATGCGGCGGATGACACCGGGCTCACCGGGTGCGCCGTCAATCGCTTCGTCAGCCAGCTGGATCAGCGGACGGGCATGAAAACTTGCGGCAACGCCCTTTAGACGGAGAGCGGCAACGTGCCAGTTTCCATCGCAACGTGATCGGCGCAGCAGGTCAACCTGCCGGGCAACGCTCTCGGCAAACACCGCGCGCAGTTCCCCCACCAGCTGGGCATCATCGCCAGCTGCTGCTGATAAAGTCGCGTCAAATTCTCCTGCTTCATAGGCCATGCGAAGTGTATCTAAGCTAGTTTGGTTAATTCAGCGTTTCTGAACCGGGGCGAAGCGTGTTACCTTTCGCTCATGACCGGGGGAACACGCATCATCGCCATCGGCGGCGGGGTCGATAATGACCTTGCTGCCGTCGAAGCCACCGCACCAGCGCAAGCCGCGCCTGAGCCTGTCGTCGGGTTTGAGCAGTGGGACGATGAAGAGCCGGTGCGTCGCCCTTCGCGGGGTTGGATTGTTCCGGCACTGGCAGTTTTGGCTATAGCGGGATGGACAGCATTCTTCGCTTGGGCAAACATTTGGGCGATGGGCGGGGCAACCCCACAGCAAGCGATTTCGTTGGTATCCGGATGGTCTGTTTCGGTTCTGCTGATCGCTGTATTGGTGTTGATTGCCAACCGGTCAAGCCGCCGAGAGGCGCTGCGTTTTGGAGACACGGCGCGGTTGCTTTCTGATGAATCAGCCTTGCTGGAACGCCGGTTGATCACGGTAAACCGTGAGCTGAGCCTGGCGCGTGAGTTCCTTGCCGCGCAAAGCCGCGAGCTCGATTCGCTTGGCCGCACCGCGGGTGAGAAACTATCGCAGCACGCAGAGCATCTGCAATCGCTGGTCAGCGCCAATGGCGCGCAGGTTGATGCCATCGCCTCGGTGAGCAGCACCGCACTCGACAATATGGAAAAGCTGCGCGGTCAGCTGCCGGTGGTTGCCAGTTCAGCAAAGGACGTCGCCAGCAACATCGGCAACGCTGGTCGCGCTGCGCACACCCAGCTGCACGACATGATCGACGGGTTTAAGCGGCTCAACGAATTTGGCAAGGCCAGCGAAACCCACGTCGATAGCCTGAAGGAAAGGATCGACACCACTGTCGAATTCCTCGGCGCACGGCTCGATGATCTGCACGAACGGGCGGAGAACCGCTTTGCCGATCTCGACACGCGCAGTAGCGACCTCAGCGCGCAGCTCGGCGCAAATGAGGAACAAGCCCTCGCAACAATCCGCACCCGTTCGGCTGCATTGCTCGAAGAAATGGGGCACGCGAGCGAATTAATCAGTGACCATGAGACGCAAAGCCTGTCCGCGCTCAGCGCGCGGCTCGAGGCGTTGCGCGGCGATAGCA
>JAYVNC010000071.1:0-6524 GCA_043758655.1 Novosphingobium sp. | reverse complement strand
TCGAGTCGGTAGGCCGCCGGGGTCACCTGATCGCCGAGCTGGCCCGCGGGAGCTTCGGGCAGAACCAACAGCGCCGGCGGTGGAACAACCGGAGTTTTGGACGCCATGGTTTGCCCAAGAGCGGGGCATTGAGCGGCCAGCGACAGAGCAAGAGCGCTGACGGCAAGCAGGGTCTTGCGCATGGTATTCTCCAAAGGAAGCAGTTGGTGAGCCCCTTGGCACGGCGCGCGCGCGATGCACCCTCGTGAACGGTCTGATGGCATCACAAAGCGAGTTTACTTGGCACGGCGCGCGCGCGATGCACCCTCTCGCTCGATAAAGCGGCAACCCGCGCCGACGAGTGCCGCTTCCACCCAAGCGCACCACGATCTCTAACGCATCAAATTGCCGAAAATTGAGCGGGCAAAGCGCCCCACTGCCGCGCCGCCGAGCGCGGTGCCGAGCGTTCCCGCTATCGCTGCTGCTGCCGATGCCATCGGTGAGGCACCGCTGCGCCTGCCGGTGATTTTGGCCGCAACAATCGATCCGGCCGATGCGGCAACCGCGCCAACCGCTGCCCTGCCGGCCTTTTCCCACAGCGTCGGTGATCGCCGTTCCTGCGCGTTGGCGGCATCGTCACCCTGTTCGTCTGCGATCTGGGCAGTGGCGACCGCGTCTTCGGTCTTTTTAGCGAGCACTTCAGCCGCACTCTCACGATTGACCAGTGTGTCGTACTTGCGATCAAACGGACTGATCGACTGAATAATAGCCAGTTCCTTGTCGCTAATCGGCCCAATGCGCGAACGCGGCGGGGCGATGAGCGTGCGTTGCACCACCGTCGGTGCGCCTTCTTCGTCGAGCACCGAAACCAGCGCTTCGCCCACGCGCAATTGGGTGATGACGGTTTCAACGTCGAGGTCCTTGTTGATCCGGAAGGTGTTCGCCGCCGCCTTGATCCCGCGCTGATCGAGCGGAGTGAAAGCGCGCAGCGCGTGCTGCACCCGATTGCCCAGCTGCCCGGCAACCTTGTCAGGAATATCAATCGGGTTCTGGCTGATGAAATAGACCCCGACGCCTTTCGAGCGCACCAGCCGGACGACCTGTTCAACCTTGTCGAGCAGCGCCTTCGGGGCATCGTCAAACAGCAGGTGCGCCTCATCGAAAAAGAATACCAGCGTCGGCTTTTTAGGATCGCCCACCTCTGGCAGCGCAGTGAACAGTTCGGACAGCAGCCATAGCAAGAAGGTGGAATAAAGCTTGGGGCTTTCCATCAGCTTTTCGGCCGAAAGGATGTTGATAATCCCTTTTCCGCTCTCATCGGTGCGGATGAAATCATGAATCTCAAACGCCGGTTCGCCAAAGAACCGGTCCGCGCCCTGCGCCTGAAAGGTCAGCAGCTGGCGCTGGATCGTGCCGACTGAAGCGCGGGTAATATTGCCGTATTTGTTGGTCAATTCAGCCGCCCTTTGCGCGCAGGCGATCAACACTTGCTGCAAATCGTCAAAATCGATCAGCAGCAGCGCGTTGTCATCGGCCCACTTGAACGCGATGTTGAGCACGCCTTCCTGCGTATCATTGAGATCAAGCAAGCGGCTGAGAAGCAGCGGGCCCATTTCGGAAATTGTCGTGCGGATCGGGTGGCCCTTTTCGCCATAAAGGTCCCAGAACACCGCCGGATTATCGCGGTACGCATAGTCGGCCATGCCGATTTCTTTGGCGCGCGCCTCGATCACATCGGCGTGTTTGAATTGATGGCTGCCGGCCATGCAGATGCCCGAAAGATCGCCTTTTACATCGGCGAGGAACACCGGAACCCCATCGGCGGAAAACTGCTCGGCAATTGTTTGCAGGCTCACGGTTTTGCCGGTGCCGGTCGCGCCTGCGATCAGCCCGTGGCGGTTTGCCCGGCTCAGCCGCAGCTCCTGCCGTTCGCCGTTCGATGCCAGACCGAGGAAGATGTTGTCCATGGATTGTGGGTTCCTTTGTGCGCGCTCCCCCAAGCAATAAGGCGGCGGCGCTTCCCCGCAAGCGCATTCGCCCCTAAAGTGCTCGGCTATGCCTGAACCCTTCATCCTGCTTGACGACGCGCGCGCCAATGGCGCGAGCCCGGCACGGCTTTATCAAGCCCCGCTGGAGATCGTGATTGCCCGCCGCGCCGATGAAGTTGAGGCGGCATTGGCGCGAATCGGCACCTTGCATGCGGCGGGTCATCACCTTGCTGGGTGGATTGCCTATGAAGCCGGGCTGGCGCTTGAACCACGATTGATGCCGCTTGCCGATGCGCGCAGCGGCGCGGCGGGGCCGCTGATCTGGTTTGCCGCCTTCGCTGGTTTCCACGAGATAGCGGCGGCTGATGTTCCCGCCTGGCTTGCTGAAAATGCGGAAGGGGCAGGACATATAGGCCCGCTTGATCCGGCGTTGTCGCCCGGCGGCTATGCCCGCGCCTTTGCCACTATCCAGGGTGCCATAACGGCGGGCGATATCTATCAGGCGAACCTCACCTTTCCGCTGATTGGTGCATTCCACGGCGATCCCGTGGCGCTTTACGCCGCAATACGGCCGGCGGCTGGCGCAGGCTATGGCGGGCTGATCTTCGATGGCGCGCAATGGTTGGCGAGCTTTTCGCCGGAACTGTTTGTCGCGCTAAAAGATGGTGCGGCAACGGTTAAACCAATGAAGGGCACGCGGCCGCGCGGACGCGATGATGCCGAGGACAAAGCGCTGTTCGCCGAACTGGCGGCATCGACAAAAGACCGCGCCGAAAACCTGATGATCGTCGATCTGCTGCGCAATGATCTTTCGCGCGTTGCCGTTCCGGGGTCGGTGCGGGTGGAGCGACCCTTCGCGGTCGAGAGCTATCCTACCGTCCACCAGATGACCACAACGGTGCGGGCAGATCTTGCCGAGGGAAAGCAGGTTTTCGATCTGGTCCGCGCGCTGTTCCCGTGCGGATCGATCACTGGCGCGCCCAAAATCCGGGCGATGGAATTGATCGGCGCGGTTGAACGCGATGCGCGCGGGCCCTATTGCGGCGCGATAGGCCGGATTGATCCCACTGGCGACGCCGCGTTCAATGTGGCAATCCGCACGCTGCGGCTGGTGCCCGGCGAGAATAGGCGCGGCACGGCGATTTTGGGAGTGGGCTCGGCGGTAGTGGCCGATTCAGAATGGCTGGGCGAATGGCGCGAAGGGCTGGTCAAAGGGGGTTTCGTGCGCGCATCTGCAGGCGGTTTCGATCTGATCGAGACCATGGCCTTCACCCCTGACTTCGGTATCCCGCTGCTCGAACTGCACCTCGAACGCGCAAAGGCGAGCGCCAGTGAACTGGGCTTTTCGTTTGATCGCCACGCGGTGCGCAATGCCATTCAGGCGCTGTGTTTTGAAGCCGACGCACCATCAAAGGTGCGGCTGTGCGTCTCGCATCACGGGGCGCATTCGCTCGAAGTTTCGCCGATGCCTGAACGTGGCTCGGACCCAGTGATTTGCGCCGTTCTGCGCCTGCCAGTTGATAGCGGCGATTGGCGGCTGCGGCACAAGACCAGCGACCGGCAGTTCTATGCTGACGCGCTAGACGTGGCGAAATCTGCTGGAGCGGAGGAAGCCCTGCTGCTGCGCGATGATGGGCTGGTCACCGAAGGCAGCTTCACCAATCTGTTTGTCGAGCGCGGCGGAACATTGCTTACCCCGCCGCTGGCGCTCGGCCTGCTGCCCGGCGTGCTGCGGCGTTCGTTAATTGACGCGAGCAGGGCTGAGGAAGCCGAACTAACGCTCGATGATCTGGCGGGCGGTTTCTTCATCGGCAACGCCCTGCGCGGGCTGATGGCGGCGCGGTTGATGACTCTTCCCCCCTCCTCTTCAGGGGAGGGGCCGGGGGTGGGGGCTGTGCTATGAACGCAAAGTCACCTTGGACGGAAAGCCCCCACCCCAGCCGCTCCCCTAAAGAGGAGGGGCTTTCGGCCGCCTTGGGCCGCATCCAGCCTTCGCAAACCACCGCGATGACTGACCGTGCGATTGCGCTGCGCTCTGAAGGCCGCGACATCATCTCACTTTCAGTGGGCGAGCCGGACTTCGCCACGCCGCCCCATGTCATCGCGGCAGCTAAGGCGGCGCTCGATGCCGGGGATACCAAGTACACAGCGGTTGGCGGCACCGCACGGCTCAAGAGCGCCGCCGCGCTGCATTTTGCGCGTGATCTGGGGATCGACGTTCCGGTGGCCCAAGTCACCGTCAGCGCCGGGGGCAAACAGGCGATCTTCCATGCCCTGCTGGCGACGCTTGATCGGGCCGACGAGGTGCTGATCCCCAGCCCATGGTGGGTGAGCTACCCCGAGATCGTCCGCTTCGCCGGGGCCAGCGTGGTGCCGCTCGAAACCCATGCAACAAGCGGTTTCCGCGTAACACCAGCCCAGCTCGCCGCCGCGATCACGCCGAATACCCGCTGGCTGCTGCTCAACAGCCCCGGCAATCCTACAGGCGCCTGTTATTCCGCCGCTGAACTTCAGGCGCTCGGCGAAGTCCTCCGCGCCAACCCCCGCGTCCTAGTGATGAGCGACGATATCTATGCGCCGCTGCGCTACACTCCGGGAGCCCATGCGACACTGGCGGCCGAATGCCCCGACCTCGCGCCCCGCGTCCTCACAATTTCTGGCGTGTCCAAAAGCCATGCAATGACCGGTTTTCGCATTGGCGTTGCCGCTGGCCCAGCATGGATTATCGCGGCGATGGAAACGCTCCAGTCGCACAATTCAGGCAACCCCTCATCGATCAGCCAGGCCGCTGCCGTCGCCGCATTTGAGGGGCCGCAAGATTTCCTGATCGACTGGCGTGAACGATTCCGGGCGCGGCGCGATCAAGTGGTCACGGCGATCAATGCCATACCGGGGCTTTCCACCCCGGTGCCAGACGGTGCATTCTATTGCATGGTCGATGCGGGCGCGTTGCAAGGCCGTTTCATCGACGATTCAGCTCTGGCGCTCCACCTGCTCGAACACGGCGTTGCGGTGGTTCCGGCCTCAGCCTTTGGAAGCGCCGATGGCTTCCGCATTTCCTTCGCCGCCGACGAAGCAAAGCTCGACCTCGCCTTGCGCCGCATCAAGGGAGCACTGGCATGAGCATTTTCCCCATCCTGTTTGAGGACGGTGAGGCACTGGTGATTGATAAGCCAGCCGGCCTGCCGCTCGATACCCCGCGCGCCGGTGGGATCAGTCTCGATGATCATCTTGAGCACCTGCGGCTCGGCTTCCAGCGCGCACCGATGCCCGTTCACCGGCTTGATCGTGATACCTCGGGCTGCCTGCTGCTGGCGCGCAACCCCAAGGCGCTCAAGCGGTTTTCCGCCGCTTTTGAAGCGCGGCTGGTGGAGAAACGCTATCTCGGGGTCGTTGCGGGGTTATTGTCCCCCGATGACGGGACCATCGAGCTTTCGCTGTCGAAGATTTCATCGCTGGCGGACGGCTGGCGGATGATCCCGGCGAAAAAGGGCAAGGTTGCTGTCACCCACTGGCGCAAAGTCGCGGAAATTGGCGGCATGACGCTGGTGGAGTTCCGCCCCGAAACCGGTCGCACCCACCAGATTCGCGTCCATGCTCTGCACGGGCTCGGCACCGCACTGCTCGGCGATCCGATCTATGGTGAGGGGACGGGCGAAAGCGCGGCGCGCACCATGCTCCACGCCGCTGGATTAACCGTAGGGCGCGAAGGCAAACCGCCGATTTCCGCCATTGCCCCGCTCCCCGCCGATTTTGCCGCGCTGGGATTCAGTGATGGCTGATGAGGGCCCTGATGCTGTTGGGGAAGTGATCGCGCAAGCGCTGGCCTCGGTGAGCGAAAGCTTTATCGCCGCCGCCGGGCCGGGCGGGCAGAACGTCAACAAGGTGGCGACGGCGGTGCAACTACGGCTGGATATCTATGCCCTGCGGCTGGAACCCGCAGTTTTTCAGCGGTTCAAGACCCTCGCCGGTTCGCGAATGACATCGCGCGGCGAACTGGTGCTAACCGCGCGGCGCTTTCGCACGCAGGAAGCCAACCGTTCAGATGCCCGCGTTCGCCTGACTGCACTGATCCGCGATGCGCATAACCTGCCAGAGAAGCGCGCAAAATCGCGGCTCAATCGGGTGGGAAAGGAACAGCGGCTAGCGGGAAAGAAGCTGCGCGGCACGGTCAAGGCCGCGCGCGGCAAAGTTCAGTTTGATTGACTCGAAGCAGTTGGTGCGGGTGATTGCACAGTCGCGGGCGGAATAGCGCTCGGGTTTAACTGCTGCTTTTCAATCATTTCAGCCGCATCATCGAGCGCCTTCTGCTCGCCGCGCGTCACCCCGCCCGGCGCATCGTCGCTACGCCCGCAGCCACAAAGCGTGGCGATCAGCAATAGCGGAAGGGCATAGCGCATCATGGCAATTGGAGGTGGGAGTGCGCGATGAGCAGCCCCGCCTTCATCCGATCAGTTGGGCTTGGCAGGCGCATCAGCAGGCTTCTCATCCGCGCCCAGATCATTGAAATCCTTGGCGGTTTGAGCCGCTGCGTCTTTCTCGGTCTGCGAGGTTTTG
>JAYVNC010000070.1:0-6541 GCA_043758655.1 Novosphingobium sp. | reverse complement strand
GGACGGCGGCGTCTTGAACGCCGGCTTCATCTGGTCCGCAGAAGAAAAATACCCGCGCTTGGCTCGCAACACGCGATGCCAAGGCATTGAAATCTTTCTGACTTGCCTTCACTTTTCGCCAGCTGCGCCCTTGCGGAGCGTTAGGGCGAGCTGGGTGATGATGCGGTCGGCGACTTCGTTTGACAGATTTTCCAGCGCTTTGTTTTCGGCCTGGATGGTGGCGAATTCGGAGCTGACGACGTCGATACCGGCATCGGCCCCGGCGGTGGCATCCAGCATGATTGCCCCGGTGCTCAGGTCAACGAGTTGATAACGCGCGCGAATTGTGCGCCTCTCGCGGCCAATAGTATCGTCTGACAACAGCCCGAGGCCTTCAATCCGGTCATCGAGCCGGACGTCGAGCCGGTACTTGGACGCGCCGCTTGCGTGGCCCGCCTGTAGCCGCTCATTGAGCGCATTGCGCATCAGCCAACCGGCTTTGCCCTCAATTGTCGAGACTTGAACCCCCGCAAGCCCTTGAGCGATAACGCCATTTCCACCGCCAGCGTACATAGGTTGCAACCCGCAGGCAGAAAGGCTCATCATGGCGCACAAAGGCACGAAAGTGGCGCACAAAAGGTTCAATCGGTGATTCATGCGACCACATTAACCAGTCGGTCGGGCACTACGATCATTTTCTTCACTGCCTTGCCATCGAGCGCACGCTGCACCTTGTCGCTGGCGAGGGCAAGCGCTTCGATTTCTTCGCGCGGCAGACCCTTGGTGACGGTGATGGTGTCGCGCAATTTGCCGAGCACCTGGATGGCGATAGTGACCTCGTCCTCGATCAGCAGCGCAGGATCAACCGGCGGCCATGCGGCCTCGGCGATCAGGCCCGGCTGGCCCATCTCGGCCCAAGCCTGTTCGGCGAGGTGCGGCATCATCGGGCTGACGAGCAGCAACAGCGTGCGGATCGCGGTCGAGCGGCTGGCCGAAGGCGCGGACTTTTCGATGGCATTGGCGAGATCATAAATCCGGGCGACCGCCTTGTTGAACGACAGCGCGGCGATGTCATCGGTCGCTGCGGCGACACTTTGATCGCGCTTGCGGTCGAGCGGCCTGTCTTCACCGGTAGCCGAAGGATCATACTGCCCGAACAAACGCCACAGCCGCTGAACGAACCGCGCGCAGCCCTCGATCCCGGCCTCAGACCACGGCAGATCGCGCTCGGGTGGACTGTCGGACAGCATGAACCAGCGGATCGCGTCGGCACCATAGGATTCGATGATCAAATCAGGATCGACGACATTCTTTTTAGACTTGGACATCTTGATGACGCGGCCCACTTCGACCGGCGCGCCGTCTGATTTAAGTGCCGCACCGTCCGACACGCGACTTACTTCGTCCGGGGTGAAGTAAACCGGCTGGCCACTAGACGGATCGGCGCGCGAATAAGTCTCATGCGTCACCATCCCCTGCGTGAACAAACTCGCAAAGGGTTCGGCAAAATCGATCAGGCCGATGTGCTGAAGGGCGCGCGTCCAGAACCGCGCATAGAGCAGATGCAGAATCGCATGCTCAATCCCGCCGATATATTGCTCAACCGGCAGCCACTTTTTGAGCATTTGCGCGTCAAATGGCTTGTCCGAAGGCTGGCTGGCAAAGCGCAGGAAATACCACGACGAATCGACAAAGGTATCAAGCGTATCGGTCTCGCGGGTAGCTGCCTTGCCGCATTGGGGACACGGCACATGCTTCCAAGTCGGATGGCGGAGCAGTGGATTGCCGGGCGTCTTGAAATCGACATCCTCGGGCAGGACCACCGGCAAGTCCTTCTTCGGCACCGGCACCACGCCGCAAATCTCGCAATGGATGAACGGGATCGGCGTTCCCCAGTAACGCTGGCGCGAAACGCCCCAGTCGCGCAGGCGGTATTGCGTCTCGGCCTCGCCCCAGCCGTCGTGAACCGCGCGCGCGATCACCGCTGCCTTGGCCTCATCGACCGTCATGCCGGTCATCCATTCGGAATTCACCAGCCTGCCGGGGCCGGTATAGGCCTCGTTGTGGGTGAATAGCAGGTTCGTCTCATCCCCGTCTGCCACCACCCGCCGCACCGGCAGATCATATTTGCGGGCAAAATCGAGATCGCGCTGGTCGTGCGCCGGGCAGCCGAACACCGCGCCGGTGCCGTAATCCATCAGCACGAAATTGGCGACATAGACCGGCAAGTGCCAGTTCGAATCGAGCGGATGCTCGACCGAAAGCCCGGTGTTGAAACCCAGCTTCTCCGCGGTTTCCAGCTCCGCCGCCGTGGTCCCGCCGCGCTTGCACAGCGCGATGAATTCGGCGAGCTCAGGCGCGTTGACTGCCAGCGACTGCGCCAAGGGATGATCCGCCGCAATCGCCAGGAAGCTCGCGCCATAGAGCGTGTCGGGGCGGGTGGTGAACACCGGCACGCCGTTATTGGTCCCTGCCAGATTAAACGTCGTCTTCAGCCCCTGCGACTTGCCGATCCAGTTTTCCTGCATCAGCCGCACTTTTTCGGGCCACTTATCAAGGCCCTTCAGCCCCTCGAGCAGATCATCGGCAAACTGCGTGATCTTGAGGAACCACTGATTGAGCTTGCGCTTTTCCACCAGCGCGCCCGATCGCCAGCCGCGCCCGTCGATCACCTGTTCGTTGGCCAGCACTGTCATATCAACCGGATCCCAGTTGACCGCCGATTCCTTGCGATAGACCAGCCCGCCCGCGTAAAGATCGAGGAACAGCGCCTGTTCCTGACCGTAATAATCGGGCTCGCAAGTCGAGATTTCTCGACTCCAGTCGAGCGCAAAGCCCAAACGCTTCAGTTGCTTCCGCATGCTATTGATATTGGCCCGCGTCCAGCCGCCGGGGTGCACACCTTTTTCCATCGCCGCGTTTTCGGCCGGCATCCCAAAGGCGTCCCAGCCCATCGGGTGAAGCACTTCAAAACCCTGCATTCGCTTGGTGCGCGCCAGCACGTCACCCATCGTGTAATTGCGCACATGGCCGATGTGGATGCGGCCCGATGGATAGGGAAACATCTCAAGCACGAAGGAGCGCGGTTTGGTGCTGTTATCGTCGGCGCGAAAACACTGCGCCGCGTCCCATGCGGCCTGCCAGCGCGCATCGGCGGTGGCGGGATCGAAGCGTTCGGTTGTCATGGCCGCGCCCTATAGCCTGTTGGGAATGAGGGGAAGCGCAGATACGTCATCCCGGACTGCTCCCCCGCGAAGGCGGGGGCCTCAGGCCGAAATGAACGACCTAGAGGGCTGAGGTCCCCGCCTTCGCGGGGATGCAATTACTTTGTGAAAGTACCGCGCCGCAGATCGCGCGCTTTGGTAAGGATGATATCCTCAAGCTTTTGCACGGTGGCGGCCTGTACGGGCGCATCAACCCAGTTTCCGCCTTGCGCAACCTGGCGACTGGCGGCGACGCGCAGGGCATCGGCGCGCAGATCCTGATCGAGGATCGCCACGGTAACCTTGACGCGCTCACCGGGGTTCTTGGGGTTAGTGTACCAATCGGAAACGATCACGCCGCCGTTCGAATCGGTTTGCAGCAGCGGCATGAATGACAGCGTATCGAGGCTGGCGCGCCACAGATAGGAATTGACGCCAATTGTCGTGACTCGCGATGCGGCAAGGTCTGCACGGGGGCGGCCCTTATGTCCGCAAGCCGAAAGCCCTAGCGCCAGAAGCGCGATCATACCCGCCTGCGCCACCGAGCGAAGCGCCGGCAGTTTCATTGTCGGAAGGGCGCGTCCAAGAACAGTGCCGCCAAGATCAGTGCTGCAAGTCATCGTTGCTCAATTCCCGTTAAATTCAGTTGCGCGAGGGGCTGCTCACCCAGAACCCGCGATGAAGCCTCTATAGCCGCGCACCGGGCAGCGGCAAGGGCTTCCTCGCATGCACCGCCATGAGGGCGTTTTGGCTTGAACGCTGCGTGAGCAGCGGCAGGCCCGAATTCACCGCAAAGAGTATGGCGATGATTCCTCTTGGCGAATCGCCGCGCTGCGCGCACAATTATTGTTGCGCTGCTGTTTGTTAGGCCTGTGTTCAGGCGGCGGCAGCGAAAGTGAGCTTTCAGACACGGGGAATCAGGGAGTCTTTAATCGCCATGCGTGCGGCACCGTACAAGCAAATGCAGTTCGGAATATCCCCGGCGGCGTTGATTGCTGGCGCTGTGCTGCTGCTTGCCTTGCCCAGCGCCGTTCTGGCCTTTTCCGCCCGGTTTGAACCGCACTCCGATGGGCTGGCAGAGGCAGCCAAGACATCGGACTTTTTGCCCGCATCGGTTGATCCGCGTCTGGCGCGGCAGTTCGCCGTCTCCTCTTTGCCGGCCGGTCAGGTGTTTCGCTTTACCCCCGCTGGAATTTCCACCCGGACGAATCGCTCGGTCACGGTGGCGGTGCGGGTCGATGCGGAAACCGCGCGGGCCGTATCGGTGCGCAAGCCGCTGGGCGAAGTGGCGGTGGTCACCGGCCTCACCCCGCTGCGCATTGCGCCGACGGCCTATAGCCTTGGTGTGGCCCGCGGCAGCCAATCATTCGCGCTTCCCGCGGTAATCAGCCGGATCGATATGCCTGATTTGGCGGCGTTCAAACCCAATGCCGGGGCCAAGGATCAGCCATCGCGGTTTAATCCGCGCTTGTCGCTCGATGCCCGCGAAAAGGCCGGCCGCAGCCCACGCACCTTTGAGGCGAATGGCGAACAGACCGTCGATCTAGGCGGCAGCTACCGGCTGGGCAAGAACCTCGATGTCACCGCAGGCGTGCGCTATCAGCAAACGCGTGACCGGCTGGTGCCGCTGACCGATGGTAAGCAGGATAGCCAGGCGGTGTATGTGGGTACGCAGTTCAAGTTTTAGGTTGAGTTGCTATTCAGCCCTCTCCCCATGCAGACGTTAGGCTAACAAAAGAGCCGGACTGTCGCCGTAAGCCGTATATTCAGAAAGAATTTGGTTCTCGCAAGGACCACAGAAGAAGCAGAGACCCCGTCTTATTGCGCGGTCAAACGCATTAAATCCTCTGATCGACATTGCTGGTGCCGATCTGGGCGGGCTGATCGTTGGGCGGGTCTGCGCGCCAAGCGAGCGGCTGCCGGTGTTGACGCTTGAGGCCAATCTTGAGGCGATGGTCGTTCAGGGGCTGCATGATCCCTCCACCGGCCAGCCGATAATCGAACCCGATCTGGCCCGCTCAATTGGCGAACGCGTCGCGGCGATCATGGCCGAGCAACACGCGAGCGCGTTGCCGCCCGCCCAGCCGATTGAAGTGCTCGCGGTGATCAGCGGCGAGGCACCTGCTCCGGCCTTTCCTGCACTGCCCAATCCTGAGAACACTGCAATGGAAGAGCTTGCCGCATGAAGCACGACCACACACCGTTCACCGCCGCACGGACCGCTTACCGAGGCGATATCGCTGACCGCGTGCGCCGCTTTCTGCCGATGGTCCGGCGATTGGCTTGGCACGTTCACCGATCGGGCCGACCGGGAATCGAGCTTGAAGATCTGATGCAGGCCGGCCTCGTTGCGCTCACCGAATGTTCGCAAAAGCACAGCGGCCCCGCCGAGGATGGTTTCGCCGCCTGTGCCAAAATGCGCGTGCGCGGGGCGATGGCCTCCTAACGCGCTCGAACTGCTGGCCGACAAGGAGGCTTTGGAGGGGGTTGCCGAGGTGATTTAACCTCCAGCCTTCCCCGCCAACAACCCCGCCGTCAGCACTTGCGGCAATTGTTCGGGCGCAGATACTCCCGGCGCGTACCACAGATAAAGCGGCACACCGGCTGCGCCCTGTGCGGTGAGAAACCGGGTGATGGCGGGATCGCGCCTTGTCCAGTCGCCTACCAGAACTTGCACGCCGCTCTTGGCAAAAGCCGCGCGGGTTTCCTCGCGTTCGATGGCGGCGCTTTCGTTGACTTTGCAGGTCAGGCACCAGTCGGCAGTGAAATAGACGAAGACTGGCTTGCCCGAGGCGCGCGCTTTGGCCAGCGCGATTTCGGAGAACGCCTGCGAGGGAAGGATTGATTCTATCGCCCCGCCCTGTGGCTCGCTGTAGAAATGCGGCAAAAGAAACGCGGCGAGCAAGGCCAATGGCGCGGCGACTAAGGCGAACTGCTTCCCCGCTGCCATCCCCGCATGTTGCTTGCGCCCCGCTGCGATCAACGCGGCGACCAGCCCGAGGGCAAGCACCGCCGCCGCAACGGCAAAGTTCCAACCTCCGAGCTTTGACAGTAGCCACAGCAGCGCCAGCGCCGTCAGCCCCATCGGCACCGCCATCAGCTTGCGGAACCACACCATCCACATTCCGGGCTTCGGCAGCAGGCGGCGCAGCGCCGGAATGTAGGCGATGGCAAGGAACGGAAGCGCGAGGCCCAGTCCTAGCGTGATGAACAGCGCCATACCCTGCGCCAATGGCAGCAACAGCGCCGCGCCCATCGCGGCGGCCATGAACGGACCAGTGCACGGCGTCGCGGCGAAGGCGGCGAGCAACCCGGTGGCGAAGGCTCCCTTGGCGCTGCCACTTTGGGCAAAGCCGGGA
>JAYVNC010000069.1:0-6542 GCA_043758655.1 Novosphingobium sp. | reverse complement strand
AGCGGTGCAACCAGCAATGCCTGTGTCTCTGCGCTGAAACGGGCTGGGGCGGAAAAGGTCATGATCGCCTGTTTCGCCCGCGTGCTCGACGAGGCCCTGCCGCACAGTTAACTCACGCGACATAAACGAAATCGCCCGGAGCCGAAGCCTCGGGCGATCGCGTGACGAAACTCATAGGTGCCGCAACAGCGGATTCGATAAACGCCCCCACGCTTACCGCACCCAAAAACCCTCATGCGTGGCTCGCCCTGCTCAATTAAGGCGGGCTGATGCCGTTCCCCCGAACCTTGGCGCTTGTCGCGCCGTCGCTCAGACGTCAGCTCCCTGTCGAGCTGCAAGCGTCGTTTCCGTCTAAAGCGCACGAAAGGAAAGTGCCTAGCGAGGTGGCGATAGATTTTGATCGGCACATGTGGTTATCGTGCAACAAACCTTCACAGCGAAGGCGAGATTTCCGGGATTGTTGCAAATGACCAGCGAGAGCGCGCTGCGCGAGCACGGCGACGTATTTATGCCTAAGTTTGATTCGGCGGGGCTGATGACAGCCGTTGTGACCGATTCGGTAAGCGGCGCGGTGCTGATGGTTGCTTTCATGGATGCCGAAGCGCTGGCGCAAACCCGCGCAACGGGGCTTGCCCATTTCCATTCGCGTTCGCGCGGGCGGCTATGGATGAAAGGCGAAACTTCGGGGCATGTGCTGAAGGTGCAGCAGATTCTTATCGACTGCGATCAGGATGCCCTGGTGCTGAAGGTCGTGCCTGCCGGCCCCGCCTGCCACACCGGAGCCGTGAGCTGTTTCTACCGTGCACTCGGTGACGGTAGACTGATAACAATTTGATGTTGACCTTTACGTTAACGTAAACTAATCTTCGGTGTATGGAAACGCTGACCATGCCGCATCGCGGCGCTCACCTTGATCGTCCCGACGTGCATCGGCGCGAATCATTCGCCATTTCTGATCTCACCGCAGAATTCGGCATAACTGCTCGCGCGCTGCGGTTTTATGAGGATGAAGGGCTGATAACGCCCGCACGGCAGGGCCTGAGCCGCATCTATTCAAAACGTGATCGCGCGCGCCTGGCCTGGATCTTGCGCGCCAAGAACGTTGGCTTCAGTCTAGCGGAAGTGCGCGAGATGATTGACCTTTACGATCTTGACGATGGCCGCGTCGAACAGCGCCGCATCACGATTGAAAAGTGCCGCGCGCGCATCCTCCAGCTTGAATTGCAACGCAGCGATATTGATGCCGCAATTGCCGAACTCTCTGGCTTTGTTGCGCAAATCGACCTGCTCGAACTCCCCCTCAAAAAGTCCTGAACCCTAAGGAAATACCATGCCCACCTATAAGGCACCCGTCCGCGACACGCGTTTCATCATCAACGAAATGCTCAATCTTGAAAATTACGGCAACCTGCCGGGCTTTGAAAGCGCGAGTGCTGATATCGTGGAAACCGTGCTCGAGGAATCGGGCAAGTTCATCGCGGAACGGATCGCACCGCTCAATCTTTCGGGCGATCTCGAAGGCTGCACCCGTCATGCCGATGGCAGCGTCACCGCGCCAAAGGGCTTCAAGGAAGCCTATAACGCCTATCGCGAAAGCGGCTGGGGCACGCTTGCTCAGCCAGAGGAATTTGGCGGACAGGGCATGCCGCATGTGCTCGGGCTCGTGATTGAGGAATATATCTGCTCGGCAAATCAATCGTTTGCCATGTACCCCGGTCTGACTGCGGGCGCGATCGCGTCAATCCGGGTCAAAGGCTCACCTGAACAACAGGCGATGTACCTTCCCAAAATGATCTCGGGCGAATGGACAGGGACCATGAACCTAACCGAACCGCATTGCGGCACCGATCTTGGCATGATCCGCACCCGCGCAGTTCCGCAGATTGATGGCTCCTATGCTGTGAGCGGAACCAAGATCTTCATTTCGGCTGGTGAGCACGATCTGGCGGACAATATCATCCATCTGGTGCTGGCGAAAACACCTGATGCGCCCGATTCGACCAAGGGTATTTCGCTGTTTATCGTGCCCAAATTCATCCTTGATGCCGATGGCAACCCGGGGGAGCGCAATGGCGTTACCTGCGGTTCAATCGAGCACAAGATGGGCATCCACGGCAACGCAACGTGCCTGCTCAACTATGACGGTGCCAAGGGCTGGCTGGTGGGCGAGGAGAACAAGGGCCTCGCGGCGATGTTCATCATGATGAATGCGGCTCGGCTTGGCGTCGGCATTCAGGGCCTGTCGCAGGCCGAAGTCGCCTATCAGAACGCTGTGGTTTATGCGCAAGAACGCCGCCAGGGCAGGGCGCTGACGGGCGCGGCTGAGCCCGCCGAGAAGGCCGATCCGTTGTTCGTTCACCCCGATGTGCGGCGCATGTTGATGGACGCCAAGGCGTTCACCGAAGGCTTCCGCGCCTTAGCCCTGTGGGGCGGGCTGCTGGTTGATCTGTCGCACAAGGCCGCCACTGAAGAAGAACGCGCTGAAGCCGACGCAATGGTCAGCCTGCTGACCCCGGTTATCAAGGGTTACGGCACCGACAAAGGCTTCGATACCACGGTCAACATGCAGCAAGTGTTCGGCGGCCACGGCTATATCGAAGAACATGGCATGAGCCAGTTCGTCCGCGATGCCCGCATCACGCAGATTTATGAGGGTGCCAACGGGGTTCAGGCGATGGATCTGGTTGGCCGCAAACTCGGGATGAATGGCGGCAAGGCGGTTCAGGCTTTCTTCGCGCTGGTCGATGCCGAATGCGCTTCTGCCAAGGGCGAGGACCGGCTGGCAGCTTTGGCTGGTCACGTTGAAAAGTCCAACGGCGAGCTTAAGGCTGCAACGATGTGGCTGATGCAGAATGGCCTGACCAACCCCAACAATGCCGGAGCCGGCGCGCATCATTATATGCACATTATGGGAGTAGTCAGCCTCGGCCTGATGTGGCTGAGGATGGGCAAGGCAGCGATTGCCGCGCTCGCTGCGGGCACCACGGAAACTGCGTTCTACGAAGCCAAACTAGTCACCGGGCGCTATTTCGGTGAGCGGTTCACGCCCGATGCCGGTGCGCTGCGCCGCAAGCTTGAAGCGGGGAGCGAGGCGATGATGGCGCTGCCAGTTGAGGCGTTTGCCACCGTCTGACAATGCCAATTCGCAGCGTTTTCATTCAGGTAAGAAATCTGGCACCGAAAGATAGCGCTCGCCGGTATCATAATTGAAACCCATTACCCGGCTGCCCGCTGGCAGTTCGGGCAATTTCTGTGCAATGGCTGCGAGAGTTGCACCCGAACTGATGCCGACTAACATTCCTTCAACAGTCGCACAGCGGCGCGCCCATTCCTTGGCGTCGGCCGGATCGACTTGGATCGCGCCGTCGATTGATTGGGTGTGGAGGTTGCCGGGAATGAACCCCGCGCCAATTCCCTGGATTGGATGCGGCGCAGGCTGCCCGCCTGAGATTACCGGGGACAGCGTTGGTTCTACCGCATAGGCTTTCATCGCAGGCCACGACTTTTTGAGCGTTTCCGCGCAGCCGGTGAGGTGCCCGCCTGTACCTACTCCCGTAATCAGAGCGTCAATTGGGGCATCGGCGAAGTCAGCAAGAATTTCCTGCGCGGTGGTTCGGGCATGGACTTCGATGTTGGCGGGGTTTTCAAACTGCTGCGGCATCCAGCTTCCCTGGATTTCGCTCAGCAGCTCCCGCGCGCGCTCAATTGCGCCCTTCATGCCCTTTTCGCGCGGGGTAAGGTCAAAGCTCGCGCCATAGGCCAGCATCAACCGCCGCCGCTCAATCGACATCGATTCGGGCATGACGAGGATCAGCTTGTAGCCTTTGACCGCTGCCACCATGGCCAGACCAATGCCTGTATTGCCGCTGGTCGGTTCTACGATCGTGCCGCCGGGTTTGAGGCTGCCATCAGCCTCTGCCGCCTCAATCATGGCAAGGCCGATGCGGTCCTTGATCGAACCGCCGGGGTTGGCGCGTTCGCACTTCACCCAGACTTCATGATCCGGAAACAGCCGCGCCAGCCGAATGTGCGGGGTGCTGCCGATGGTGGCGAGGATCGATTCGGCTTTCATGGTTCCTGCTCCTTCGGGCGATTCTGATCTTGGCGGTACTGCGGCGCAAATGTCCGGGCGTTGCGCAGTTCGGGAAAAAGAAGGGCCCATCCTGCAGTCACCATTATGGCGGCAACTCCGCCGAATACAACCGCCCCAACCGCTCCCAAAAGCGCGGCGAACACGCCTGACTGCATTTCGCCAAGTTCGTTTGAGGCGGAAATCGCAAGGCCGGAAATGGAGGATACCCGCCCACGCATCGTGTCTGGAGTGTTAAGCTGAACCAGACTGGTCCGCACGAAAACGGATACCATATCTGCCGCGCCCAGCACGGCCAACGCAGCGATTGATAGCAGGAACGAAGTCGAAATTCCGAACACAACAGTTGCGAGGCCAAAAACGACTACCGCCCACAGCATCTTGGCGCCAACATCGCGTTCGATTGGCCGCCACGCCAGCATCAGTCCTATGAGTCCTGCGCCAATTGAAGGGGCTGCGCGCATAAGTCCCAAACCCGGAGAGCCAACGTGTAGAATATCGCGCGCATATACGGGAAGCAGCGCGGTTGCGCCGCCAAGCAGGACAGCGAACAAATCCAGCGTGACGCAGCCCAACAGGAACCTGTCGTGCAGGACAAAGGCAAAGCCCTCGCGGATTTGCAACAGCGGATGGGTGTCGCGATTACCGGCAATCGGAGGAATCCTGTTGATCGCCGCAACGCAAAGGCAGGAGACAATCAATAACCCCGCGGCAAACCAATAGGGCAAAGATGCCATCCGTCCAAAAAGTAGGCCGGCTGCGGCAGGGCCGAGGACCGAAGCAACCTGCCACGAGAGCGAGCCCATGGCGATGGCGCGCGGCATTAATTGGGCGGGCACGATATTTGGCATAATTGCGCTCATCGCCGGGCCAACAAATACCCGGGCAGCACCGTGCATCGCGGCGAACGCATAGAGCAGCGGAAGTGTGATCCCACCAGATTGCGTCAACCAAGCCAGCGAAAGCGCCATCACCACGTCAACAGCTATCGAAAGCGCCGCAACCCTGCGCCGGTCAAACCTGTCCGCGACAAGACCAGCGAGCGGCGTGAGGAGCATGAGCGGTATAAATTGGACAAGGCCAAGTATGCCAAGCTGCAAGGCCGCCTGCGGGATCGACATGCCATATTGGGCGCGCGCGACATCATAAAGCTGGTACCCGATGATAACGACGATGGCCGCGGTTGCTAAGGTCGAGCAGAAGCGCCCCAGCCACAGCAGGCGAAAGTCTTGAATTTGCAGGGGGGAGGTCGGCTCGCTCACGAACCCCTGTTGGCAGTGAGATCTCCCCTTGCCAAGCCGATGCTTGGTTGCGCGGGGTAAATCTCAGCTTGGGGCGATGATTAGCGCGATTTTCGCAAGCGCGGGTTCGGCTGGAGCGTATCGATCAGGGCGAAGAAATCATCAGGGCCGATGATACGTTCAAACTGGAAGCCTGCGCGATCATCAGCAAACCAGATCGCATGGGCTTCGATTCGCCCGACGCGCGGCAGGCGGATTGTAACGCGCTCGCCGCGGCTCAGGGGGATTTCACCTTGACACATGAACCCCTGCGCCGAGATATTGACGATGTGCATATGCAGATCGCCCAGGCGGCGGTGTTCGCCGATCACCGGATAGTCAATCGGATGACGCGCCGCACGGCGCATATCGGTGACGGAGAGTTGTGCTCCTACTGTCATGATCGGCCGTCAGCTCCTTTACCTATCGCAGACAGCAGGGCTTAGCCGCGCAATGGCGAAAAAAGAGTAAACTTGGCAAATATTTGCCGGATCAGGCCCAGATCAATTTGGCCGTAGGACGCCATGCTTCTTTTTGCCTGAAGCGATAAGTACCTCAGAACCGCCAGCAATATGGTGGTTTTCCGCCGAAATCGCCGCGCCATCAACGCGAGCGCCGCCGCCAGCAATTAAACGCTTCGCTTCACCGCGACTTGCCGCGAATCCGATCCCGACCAGAGCATCGACAAGACTTATCCCTTCTTGTGGCAAAGCAAACACCGGCAAATCCTCGCCAGCACCATTGCCGCCGAAGGTTGCCGATGCTGTCGATTCGGCGGCCCGTGCTGCTTCATCACCGCGGCACAGTTTCGTAACCTCGTTGGCCAGAACAACCTTCGCCGCGTTGATTTCGCTGCCCTCAAGCGCCTCCAGTCGTTGCACTTCAGCCAGCGGCAGATCGGTAAACAGCCGCAGGAACCGCCCAACATCGCGGTCATCGGCGTTGCGCCAGTATTGCCAGAAATCCCAGTTGGGCAGCTGATCCTCATTGAGCCACACGGCGCCTGCGGCGGTCTTGCCCATCTTGGCGCCGTCCGCTGTGGTGAGCAGCGGCGTAGTAAGTCCGAACAATTCGCGGCCTTCCATGCGGCGAGTCAGCTCGATGCCGTTGATGATATTGCCCCATTGGTCCGACCCGCCCATCTGCAGCCGCAACGATGAGCGGCGGGCCAG
>JAYVNC010000068.1:0-6555 GCA_043758655.1 Novosphingobium sp. | reverse complement strand
TTTCCGCCATCTCCATTGCGATTTGCGAGCCCGAAAAGCGCCCTGCGCGCAGAGAAGTGGCCGATTGGCTTTCGCCGTGTGTGGAAACCAGCTTCTTTTCCGATGAAGCCTATCCCTTCGCCGAGGCTGACCGCGCCGACCTTATCGATGGCTATTCCTCGTTCGGTTGCGAATGGGCGGGCGATAGTGAGGGGCAGGAACGCACGCTGACGATCGAGGGCGTCGAAGACCTGTTCGGTGCTATCGCCAACCTGGAATTCAATCTGCTCGATAGCGAAGAGCCCGATGGCCACGCTATCGCCGCCGGATCGGTGGGTTCGTGCTATCTTGGCGTGCTGGTCCATCAGGCGGTCTGCGAAACGATCCGCACCAGCAATCTGCCGCGCCCGCTTTCGGTGATGGCCGGAAGCACCGGCGTTTATCCATTTTTTGATGCCCCGGTGATGACCTGCGATGAATATCTGGCGAAGGGCACGATCAACCACATCAAACGCGCGATGGTCGCAGCGCCGGTTGAGCCGGATGCGGTGGCGACAAGCCACGGCGACGACGAAGAAGATGAATTCGAGCAGAGCAGCCTGCTCAACGTCGGCGCGCGCAAGCTGAAGAAGCGGCCCGTGTTAATGCTGGCAATGGCCGAGCTTGAAGCCAGCTACGACGATATGGCGCGCGCGCAGTTCGCCGCTCTGGGCGGCGGTGGTTACGTAAGCCCGGCGGTGGATTATAACGCGTCTGAGGAAGCGGAAGACGAAGAGGCTGAGGCGTGGGGAACCGCACCGCAAGACATCTTCGCCGATCCGGGAAGCTTCGTTGAAGCCAATGAAATTAGCGCGGATGAGGACGGCGAAGGCCACGATTATACGTGGACTGCCCGCAGCCTTTCCGCTGAACCGGTGGCAGATGATCCCGCCGAGGACGAACCTGAGATTGCCGAACCCGTTGCGGCAGAATTCCCCTCCCATAAGCCCGATCTTGATGATTTGGCATCACCGGAAGAACCAAGCGAAGCGCTCGCAGCGCCGCACGAACATGAAACCGCTAGCACTGATTTGTACGCAGTTTTTCCCGATCCCGGCCCCGCTCCAATCAAACACTCACGCGTGCCGGTTGGGCTCGATGGCTGGCAAGGTAGTCACTTCGCGTCCTATGCCGAAAGCATTGCCGAGGGCGCGGAGTACGCCGGGTTCAACCCCTACGATTATGAACCCGTTGCCCGCCCCGCACTCGCCCCCGGTCAGATTCCGGAAGTGCGCGGCCACAGTCTGCGCAAAAGCTTGCCGGTGGTGGAACAGGCTGATGTTGAGGCCGGGCGAAGGAGCCGGTCGCTTCTGGGACGTATTTTGACGTGGGTGATGCGGCGCTGATTGCTTTAGGCGCTGCGCTCAAGCGCCTCACCAATCAACTTCCGCGTATTCTCCACCCCATAGAGCGCAATAAAGCTACCCATGCGCGGTCCCTGCGGCGATCCCAGCAAGGTCTCATAGAGCGCCTTGAACCAATCGCGCAGGCTTTCGAATGCAAACTCTGACTCCTTGCCGATTTCATAGACCATCGTCTGCAAATCTTCCGCAGATGCCCGCTCGCCCGCACTCGCCAACGAAAAATCCAGCGCCGTCAGCGCCGCCGCCTCGTTCGCTTCCGGCTTCCTGCGCACCAGAGTTGGCGCAATGAAATCGCGGTTGGTGGCGAGCGCCTTGTCAACAAGGCTATCAAGCGCCGGGTGTGCATCAGGCCGGGCGTCGGCGACATAATTGGCCAGGTAAAACCACACCTGATCGCGCGTAGCATTTGCGCCGAGCACACCAACCAGATTGAGCAGCAGGCCAAACGTCACCGGCAGGCTTTCACCCGCCCCGCCATGATACCCATTCGTGCGCAGCAAGTGCCACACCGGATTCCCCAGCTGCTGCTCCACCGGCTGGCCCGCCAGCTTCTCGCGGAACTGCCAATATTCATCGACCGCGCGCGGGATAATGCCGGTGTGCAATGACTTGGCGCTTTTGGGTTCGCGGAACAGATAAAAGCCAAGGCTCTCCTCGCTGCCATAGGTCAGCCACTGTTCGATGGTCAGCCCGTTGCCCTTGGACTTGGAAATCTTCTCACCGTTCTCATCAAGGAACAGCTCGTAGATCATCCCTTCGGGCCGCCGCCCACCGAGCACCGCGGCGATCTTGCCCGATTGCACGCCGCTATCGGTGAGATCCTTGCCGTACATTTCATAGTCTACGCCGAGCGCCAGCCAGCGCATCGCCCAATCGACCTTCCACTGCAACTTGGCCGCGCCACCAAAGATGCAATGCTCGATGGTCTTGCCAGCATCCTCAAAGCGCACGAGCCCCGCCTCGGCATCCATTACCGTCACTGGAACCTGCAACACCGCGCCACTGGTGGGCGAAATTGGCAATACCGGCGAATAGGTCGCCGCGCGTTCTGCCCGCAGCGTTGGCAGCATGATATCCATGATCCCCTGCCAGTGTCGCAGAACCCCGCGCAGGGCATCATCGAATGCACCCGAATTGTAACGCTCGCTCGCCGAGACGAATTCGTAATCGAAACCGAACCGATCAAGGAATTGCCGCAGCATCGCGTTGTTATGATGCGCGAAACTCTCATGCGTGCTGAAGGGATCGGGGATGCGGCTGAGCGGATGGCCCATATGCGCGGTGAGCATCGCCGGGTTCGGCAGATTGTCCGGCACCTTGCGCAGACCGTCCATATCATCGCTGAACGCGACCAGCCGCGTCGGCGCGCCGGTGAGCGTTTCATAGGCCCGCCGTACCAGCGTGGTGCGCAGAACTTCCTGAAAGGTGCCGATATGCGGCAGGCCGGACGGGCCATAGCCGGTTTCAAACAGCACAGGCGAGGGTTGTCCGTTTTGGCCTGGCTTGCCTTGCGGGAAACGCTTCATCAGCTTGCGCGCTTCCTCAAAAGGCCAGACCTTGGAAACTTGTGCGGCGGCGAGAAGGTCAGCGTCAGTCATGGGCTGCGCTTTCGCGGAGATGGTCGCGATGCGCAAGCAAAACGCTCGTCATCCCGGCGAAGGTGTATCGCAGCTCTCACTTGTTTGCCCACTGCTATCGCAGGATCAAATCCGCCTGCGGTTTGTGCGCGCGGATTTCCGCTTCGCTCAGCCCGCAGATTTCGTGCGGGAAAACCAGCCAATCGTCGGTCTCGTGGACGTAATAATGCGGCACCAATGCGGTCTGATTGCGACGCGGTTTGTAATAGACAGTGCCAATCCGCACATCGCGCGGCATGTTGTGGCGGCAGCGGGCAGAAAGTTCGCGCAGGAACGCTTCGACCGAACGGCCAGAATCGAACACGTCATCAATCACCAGCAGGCGGTCGTCCGGCTCAAGCGAATCAACGAGATAGCCTAGCGCATAGACCCGAACCTCTTTCTCCTGCTGGTCGATTCCGGTGTACGATGCGGTGCGAATAGCAATGTGATCGCTCTCCACCCCGCGATAGGCGAGCAGCTCCTGCACCGCGATGCCAATCGGCGCCCCACCCCGCCAGATTCCGACGATATGCGTCGGCGCAAACCCGGCATCTAGCACCAGATTGGCAAGGCGGTAGGAATCTTCAAGCAGTTGATCTGCGGTAAGATAAACCTTGTCGATAGTAGCTGGTGCATCGGCCATATCAGGCTGCTCCAGCCGCGAAGTGAACCGCTGCGATATGCCGTGCCTTGTCCTCTTCAGCCAAGAACGATCCGGAGAAGCTGTTCTCCGCCAGCTGCACAATGTCAGCCTCCGAAAGATCGAGCGCATCGGCGGCGGCGCGGAAGTTGTCATTGATATAGCCGCCGAAATAGGCGGGATCGTCGGAATTGATGGTCACTCTGATCCCCGCCGCGAGCATCGCCGCAACCGGGCTAAGCTCCATCGCGCCGATCACGCACAGCCGCAAGTTGGACAGCGGGCAGACGGTGAGCGTGAGCTCCTCGGCGACGATCCGCTGCACCAGAGCGGGATCTTCCAACGCACGATTGCCGTGATCAATCCGGTCAACCCCCAGCACATCGAGCGCCTCATAGACATAGGCGGGCGGGCCTTCCTCACCGGCATGGGCAACAAGATTTAACCCGAGCATCCGCGCCCGGGCGAAAACGTTGGCAAATTTGCTCGGCGGGTGACCCTGCTCAGACGAATCGAGCCCGACCCCGTGAATCTGCGCGAGGTGCGGAATAGCCTCGTCAAGCGTCGCCTCGGCATCGGCTTCGCTCAGATGGCGCAAGAAGCATAGAATCAGTTTGTTGGTGATCCCGAGTTCATCTCGGGCCCGTTTCAGTGCCGTTGTGATGCCGTTGCAAACCGTTTTGAAAGCCACGCCGCGCGCCGTGTGCCCCTGCGGATCGAAGAAGATCTCGACGTGGCGCACGTTGTCAGCATGGGCGCGCAGTAGGTAAGCCCAGGTCAGATCGAAGAAGTCCTGCTCCTCAATCAGCACACTCATCCCCTGATAGTAAATTTCGAGAAAGTCTTGCAAATTTGAGAATGAATAGGCCGCACGTACCGCTTCAACATCGGCAAACGGCAGCGAAACCCCGTTGCGCGCGGCGAGCGAAAACAGCAATTCAGGCTCCAGCGAACCCTCAATATGTAGGTGCAGTTCGGCCTTGGGCAGCCGGGCAATAAGCGCATCACGCAAAACCGATTTTGTCATGCCTTCACGCTGGCCCAGCAGCGCCGCGCGGTCAACAGGGCTGCGCGGTCAGCCGATTCCCGGGGGGAAGGCGACCGCCTCGATTTTACATTCAGAGCTATAGGCAAATGACAGAATTACTGGTACTTTCTCCGATGGTAAGCCCAACTTTAGCTGCGTCGCCGCTACCACCCTTCGCGTCGCAGCGCGGAGCCCCGGATAGGTGCCGTACAAGACGCCCTCAAAACGGTACTGAACCGCGGGAAGGTTAACGGTATGCAGCCGAAAATCGTCAATTCGGTCGCCAGAAGGCTCGGGCCGCAGAGCGATTCTGCAGCCCGGTATGGCCGCGTAAATGATCTCCGTACCATCCGAATGCGACTCGCGCCGTGTGACATAACCCTGTCTATTCAGATTTTTAATGATCGCTGTGTTCGTAGTTTCGAGACTTAGGCTCTGCTCACCCGGATCGGACAAAGCCTTGCCGCCAAGCGAAAGCGCCAGCAGCGCCAAGGTAATCCCGCTAAACGCGGCGCGCGGCGAGCGCATGACACCCTCCTACAACGACTAGCAACACCGCGATCACTCCGCCCCACGCAAACATCGACCCTCCTCTGCCGAGGTGCCAAAACGCAAAGTCTTCCCGGTTGTGCGCAATTACCGTCAATCGCAGACCGTTAACCAGCACATTTGCAGCAATTGCCCCGCCGCAGACCAAAAGCGAAGCGCGGCTGAACGGCAGTTTCAACAGCTGCGTCATCGCTGCCCACAGCAACACGGCTTGGGTCACGTTATGCAAGGATGAACAGGCAAAACCGACGGCCATCGGCAGTCCATCACTATTAAAAGAAAGCAGATTTCCTTGCGCAACGGTGCCTGAAATCAAGCTGGCGAAGCGTGTATCGATTGCCATCAGTTCCGGGCCGACAGCGGCAAAAACCACGTGACCCCATATCAACGGCGCGGTCAATCCCAATAAAACCGCCCCCACCCTTCGCCCGCGTGAGCCCGCTTGCGATGTCAAAGCGAGCCAGCCGCCAGCGGCGATCAATGCAAGAGCCGAAAATGCAGGTGCTGGCAGAAGTATGGCCGCCAACAGCATAATAATTATGATAAAATCGTTCCGTCGCAACGCCTCAGGCGAAGCCGTTTCAAAACCAATCACGGCAATTGCGAACAGGGCAAACCAGATCACCGGATGAACCGCGCTGCTCTGGCTCCACAGCACATTGGCCGCCGAGACAGATCCGATCGCGGCGAACCAGTGGGTCCGGTCACCCAGAATGGGCCGCAAACGCACCATAATGAGTATCAAGATACTTCAGCGCTGGCTGCGGCGGCGCAGCGCATAGTAACCGGCGCTCATCAGCGCAAAGGCGATCAGCCCGCCCTGCACCTCAGGCTCAGGCGTAGACGATGTTCCCGCCCAAACTGGTGCAGCAGCGGCGGCGAACAATAGCAGTCCCAACTTTGCAATAACGCGCATGATGACCCCCTAGTCACGTATAAACTCAGTCATTTTGCACAGTTGCGGTTAACAAACCTTTCGCGGCCTTTTTTGCCAAGATTGGCAAAGCCCCACTTGCGCCATGTTCGATCTTCGTTCTATCGCAGCGCCATGGCCGCCTTGCCCCTTTTCGCGCTCCACGCCAGCCACTCGGGCTGCTGGCTGCGAGATGGTGCGGGCGCGACGCGGGCCTGCCCAAAGGGCGAGGCGATCATGGCGGCGGCGGATACACCGCTGCTGCTGCTAAATGCCCCGTTGATCGCCAGCCGCCTTGGCTATCCTGACCTTTCAGGGCTTGATTTGCTTGAGCTTTTTGCCTTCGTTTACCCCGCGAGGTTCGTTGTGCCGACCCCTAAAGGCCTCGCCCATACGCTTGGGCTGGACGAACCGAGGGACGATGC
>JAYVNC010000067.1:0-6598 GCA_043758655.1 Novosphingobium sp. | reverse complement strand
TGGTCGGCGAAAAAGGCGGCGGCCATTTGCGCGGGGCGCTGCGTGATCTGCTACCCGATCTGATCGCCGAGGCGCACCCGCTTTACCTGCTGTTCGATGACATTTCGGGAGTTAGCCTTATCTCCAATTGGGCTTGGTCGCAGTGGGGGGAGAACTGGCTTGAGCTGATGAATGTGGCGACGGGTGGATCGGCTGTTGACGAGTTGCTTGCGCAGCGCACTAACGTCTGTTGGGGGTTTCAGCCGGGGTTTTCCTCGCACGATTTGGAGTCACGTCATCACGAAGACGTTGCCGCCGATGGCAAGGAACTGCGCAACCCTGAAGACGCGGCAGGCTGGCACGATTTCCCCGATCGCCAAGGCTTGGCATTCCGCCGCGCCCGCCGCATTGACGTGTGGCGCGAGGCAGACCGGATCGCCATCGAAGCCTCGTTTCAGGACAGCGCGACGCGCAAAGAAGGGGGTCGCGCGGCTTTGCATGAATATATCCTGCGCGTGTCGCTCGATCCGCTGACCGGGGTAATCACTAGTATTGAACCTGAGGCGCGGGTGCTGCCGTTCCACGAATGCCCGGGCGCGATTGCCAATGCCAAGCGATTGGTCGGCACACCGTTGGCAGACGTACGCCAATCGGTGCTTGGTTTGTTGCGCGGTCCGGCGGGTTGTACCCATCTCAACGATGCGCTGCGTGCGCTGGCCGAAGCGCCAAGATTGCTGGAATTCTTGGATGAAGCTTTGGTTTAAGTTGGGAAGCTATCGCAGAACCCAAGCTGCGACAAAATGGATTTTATTTAGCTATTTGACTCGGAGTGATTGGCTCGTGCATCCCCGCAAAGCCACTACATCGAATTTGCAACGGCATTGCAAGCACATTACAAGTGCGCTGAGCAAAGAATAGTAAGGATAAACAGTAGATTATGAGTGGCAATTTTTCAGAATGGGTCGGCCGTAGTGAACAAGCGGTCGATGTACTGGAACCATCTCGCAGCAATGCCTTGCGCGCTGCGCTGGGTGACAATGCCGCATCGCAAGTAGGGGACGACCTGCCGCTGCTGCACCACTGGCTCTATTTCTGGAACGTGCTTCCTGCCGCCGCGCTCGGCCCTGATGGCCACCCGGCCACAGGTGGGTTCCTCCCGCCGGTGCCGTTGCCGCGCCGGATGTGGGCGGGCGGGCGCGTCAAGTTCATTGCGCCGCTCCTGATGGGTGAGCTGGTCACCAAACTCTCCACGATCAAATCGATCACCGCCAAGAGCGGGAAGAGCGGTGATCTGATTTTTGTGACGGTTGAACACCGCGTTTCTGGTGCCAATGGCATCGCGCTGATTGAGCAACAGGACTTGGTTTATAAGGGTGAAACGGCCCCCGGCGCGATTGCTCCGCCCGCCGCTACCGGACCTGCGCCAACCGCACCATGGCAGGCGCAAGTGATGCCGGACACCGTTCTGTTATTCCGTTATTCGGCGCTGACGATGAACGGTCATCGCATCCATTATGATCTGCCCTATGCGCAAGAAATTGAGGCCTATCCGGGGCTCGTCGTCCACGGGCCCTTGCAGGCGACTCTACTTGCTGCCCTTGCCGTGAAATCGCTCGGCAAGCCGCTCACCAGCTTCGATTTTCGCGGGATAGCTCCCGCGTTCGCGGGCACGTGGCTCGATGTCTGCGGCGAGGCGGTTGAAGGCGGACGTTCGTTCTGGACCGAGCAATCGGGGGCAAAAAACATGGTGGCTTCGGTTACCGCCGGGTGAACCTTTGATTTTTGCCGAGTCGATGCAGGTACCAATTTCAATTCCCACAGCTTGCCTCGTGCAGACCTACTCCTTAGGCAACGAATAAATGCACAAACGCCTTGGCTAAGGGATTGATATGATGATGAGCGGACTGTTCGACCTGACCGGCAAGGTTGCAGTGATTACCGGATCAACCCGCGGGCTGGGCTATGCCATGGCGGAGGCTATGATTGCCCACGGCGCGACGGTGATTGTATCGAGCGAAAATGCTGATGACACCGCTGCTGCTGCGGCAAAACTGGGCGCAATCGGCATTGCTTGTGATGTTTCTGATGATACCGCCATCGCCGCACTTGTTGCTGAAACTGTCGCGCGCTGCGGCGGGATAGACATCCTGATTTCCAATGCCGGGATTCAGGGCGGACCATCGGATAGCCCGCTCGATATGACCGATTTTGACCGCGTGATCGCGATTAATTTGCGGTCGATGGTTGTTCTCACCAAGCATGCGCTGCCGCACATGGCGGGCCGCGAAGGGGCGTCGGTGATCCTGATAGCAAGTATCGCCGGGCTGCGCGGCAATGCGCGGATTGATGCCTATGCGCTGGCCAAGGCGGCGGTTGTCCAACTCGCGCGCAACCTCGCGGTGCAGTGGGGGCCGAAGGGCGTCCGCACCAATGCCATTGCCCCCGGATTGATCGCCACAAGCTTTGCCGACAGTCTGATGAATGACCAAGACTTCATGGAGCGGCGCATGCAGATGACCCCGCTGCGCCGGGTTGGCCAGCCGTACGAGATCGCCGGAGCCGCCGTGTTCCTCGCCGCGCCCGCCAGCGGCTTTGTTAACGGGCAGGTGCTCGTTGTTGATGGCGGCACCGTTATCACCGATGGAGGCTGAGGCGGGCGGCATCATCGTCCAGCGTGGCACCATCGCGGCTTGTTTCGACCCCAGTCCGTCTATTCGGGCGCGTACTGGCTTCGTCTTGCTCGATGCCAAAGCCGCTACTATTGAGGGTGCGCCGCTCCCGGATATTCACCCCGGCGATGTCGCGGCGAAATCCTGAGCGGGGGCGAACTCATTATGGCTGACTATCTTCTCTACATGGCCCCGGGCAGCTGTTCACGGGTTCCGCTGATTTCGCTGATCGAGTGCGGTGCCGATTTTGACACTGCGCTGGTCCGTTTCATGAAGGGCGAGCACAAGTCTCCCGCCTATCGCCAGCTCAATCCCAAGGGCAAGGTTCCCGCACTGGTCGCGCATGGTGAGGTGCTGACCGAGAATGTTGCGATTCTGACTTTTCTCGCCGGGCGGTTTCCCGGTCTGCTGCCCATCACCCATAGGCCGATGGATGTAGCACGCCAGATTGCCGATCTGTGCTATTGTTCCGCCACGCTGCATCCCATAGTCACGCGGATCCGGATACCGCAATTTTTCGCCGGTCCTGAAGCTCTGCGCGATGTGTGGGAAAAGGCCTGCATAGCGATGCGCGAGCCCGCCCAACTGATCGAAGAGCGATTGGCGGATGGTCCATGGTGGTACGGCGATGCCTGGAGCGTAATGGACGCTTATCTCAGCTGGGTGTTCTGGCGAATCGAAGGGGCGGATTTTCCAGTCAGCGATTTTCCTCGGTTTGCCGATCATCAGCGGCGCATGAATGCCCGGCCTGCGGTGCAGCGGGCCATGGAGATAGAAGCGGCGGCGATAGCAGCGCTGGAGGCAGAAGGAGCCGCCTTTTCCCCAACGCCACTTCCCACGGGCGGCCCGCAAAAGAGCTAAGCTTATGTGTTACTATTTGCCAGCCGGCGATGGCGACGCCGTTAAAAATGACGCCATTTCTGAGCAAGTGGTAGGCGTGGATTGTTGACGCAGCACGGGATAGTCGCGGACCAAAGTTGGCCCCGACACATCATTGCGCGCACCGCTGAGCGCAATGATGTTGCGGGCCACGCGCTCATGGGGCTCCAGAAATAGCCCGCCCCGTTACCGGTTTCTGATCACCACGGGCGAACGATTTCGCTTTGCGGACATCCTTCGGCCAGCCAGATTGATGGGAGCACGTGCGACAGGCAAGTGAACTCATCATAGCAATGTTGGAGCAGCCTTGCACCGTGTTCTTCGGAAAACAAATGCGCGACTTCGTCGGCAGACATCCCCATCTGGGCTAAATCCTCGCCCATGAAAAAATGGCTGCGCAGCGTCATTCCCCACGGTGTGTCGCGTCCGATATGCATCAGGCGGGTGCCGATAATCGATCCGTCGGGTAGCCGGCGCGGGTCATGCCCCGGCCCACCACGCACACACAGCATTGCCGAAACCGCGCCAGATGCTTGCGCCGCTGCGATCGCTGCTGCACCAAAATATTCGGACGGCTCGCGGAACTGGATCGACACTTTCGCAGGGGGCGATCCGGTGAAGCACTCTTCGACCTGATGAATCGAGCCAGGAATAACGCCGGGCGTCCCCTCGATCCATGTCGACGAGATGTGGTCGATCGGGTGCCACCAGCGATATTCGCGAGTCTCGATCCGCGAGGCAAACCACCATTCGAACATCGCGCCGGTGCATCGGTGCATATCGGTGCGCACCGCTACGTGGAGAACGCCATTCGGCAGACGCTCCCACCCCAGCTCGAGCGGCATTGGCGCTGGGTCGAGCAATCTGGCGCGATCTGCGAATTCCATCATAAAATCCTTTCTACTTCGAATGCGGCATTTTACGCATAATGTCGCCGCGGACCGCCACCAGCGCCTCGGCAATCGTTGCCCGTTTTGCAGCAAATCGCGTCGTCGGCACGGGCACAGAAAGCGCGAATTCGCGGTCGAGCGGGTCGATAAATGACGTGCCGATTGCACAAATCCCCTCTGAGTGTTCCTCGATATCGAAGGACAGGTGCGTCTTGCGAATCGCGACAATTTCGGCCTCGAGCTTGGAAAAATCGGTCTGCGTATTCTCGGTCATAGCGTTCAGCCGGCCATCGACCAGCGCGCGAACACGTTCGGGCGCGAGACAGGATAGCAACGCCTTGCCATTCGCCGTACAATGAAGCGGAAACGCATCGCCGACCGCCGAAATTGCGGACAGGCGCGAGGTGCCGACCACCTGATCGACGAAGATCGCAGTGCGGCCCCGCAATGTCGATAGATCCACGGTTTCGGATAGGTCGCGTGATAGTGCCTGAAGGAACGGGCGCACGATCCGGTCGGTTTCGATATTCGCCGCCGCCGCTAGCCGAACAAGCGCCGAGCCGAGCGTGACGCCGCCGCGCGGGCCGCCTGTCATCACCAGTTGCTCGTCGGCAAGTGCGCCTACGAGTCGCTGAACTGTAGAGCGGGCAAGATCAAGGCGTTTGGCCAGCTCACCGAGACTTAATCCGTCAGGCTCGGCCTCCAGCGCCCGCAGGATTGCGGCCGCCCGCGCGATTACCTGAACCCCGCTTCGATCCGCGCTTGTCGCCGCATTGTTAGCTGTTTCGTCCATCATGCGGTGCAGGTGTCACAGAAAATCCGCGCCGTCCAGCGCAGAAATGCTTGACCAATCATCATCGCTTATCTACCACATGGTGAAACAAACGTATCGCATTGCGGTGCAATAGGAGGATGACATGCCGGGTTGGGAAGAAGGCGATTGGCGCGACGAAAGCTTGTGTCAGTTCAAAGAATCGAACCTGCTCAACGGTATGGGACTTGAATTCTACGATCTGTCGCACCCTTGGGGGCTTGGCCAGCCGTGCTGGCCCTATTTCGAAGATGTCAAGATTGAGCGGTTGCATGGCATGTCGCGCTCTGGCGTTCTGACGCAAAAAATCACGACGGTGATGCACTCAGGAACGCACATTGATGCGCCTGCGCACGTTGTTCCCGGCACGCCGTTCATGGACGAGGTGCCACTGCCTTATTTCTTCGGCACCGGCGTGGTGGTGTCGATTCCCAAAAAGAAGTGGGAAATCATCACCGCCGCCGACTTGGAAGCCGCCCGCCCGCAAATCCGTGAGGGCGACATCGTCATCGTCAACACCGGCTGGCACAAATATTACGGCGATAACCGCCATTACTACGCCTACTCTCCCGGCTTTTACAAAGAAGCTGGCGACTGGTTCGTTGAGCGCAAGGTCAAGATGTGCGGGTCAGATACGCAGGCGCTCGATCATCCGCTCGGCACCGCAATCGGTCCGCACGGCACCGGCGCGCCGAACGGCCTGATCCCGCAGGTCAATGAGGAATATTTCAAGGAAACCGGTCGCCGCGTGATCGAAGATTTCCCCGAGTGGGAGCCTTGCCACAACGCGATCCTGTCAGCGGGCATTCTCGGTTTTGAGAACGTTGGAGGCGATATTGACAAGGTAACCGGCAAGCGCGTGACTTTTGCAGCGTTCCCATGGCGCTGGAAAAAGGGTGACGGCTGTATCGTCCGCCTCGTCGCCATCGTCGATCCGACAGGGAGTTTCAGGATCGAAACCGGCCAGGGCGAATAGCCATGGAAGTCACCCGGTTTGCCGATGCCAAGCCTTACTTCCCGCCCAACCACCACGGCTGCACGGCGCTGCGGTTGCAGGGGTTCGAGGCATCGGCGGCGGACTTCGCCTGGACGGGCCTCAGCCATATTCTTCCCGGTGGCGGTGCCGAAATGGATGCGGGGCCAAGTGGCAAAATTTACGTCGTAACGGCGGGCGAGGTGACTGTGATTTTGGGTGACGGCACATCGGCCACGCTCGGTGTTATGGACAGCTGTTTCATCCCGGGGGGTAAAGCCCGAGAGGTGATCAACAACAGCAATGCCACTGCCAGCATGATCGTCATTATGCCCTATCCGGCGGCAACGGCATGACCCTGCCAACCATCGATCCATCAAAGCTTTTCGATGTCGCG
>JAYVNC010000066.1:0-6622 GCA_043758655.1 Novosphingobium sp. | reverse complement strand
TGGATGGGTCGGAAAAGTGGTTCTCGCAGAGCGAGATGAAAACGCAAAGGGGCCGCGCTTTGGGCGCAGCCCCTTCAAATTAATAATGATTGATCGGTTCACACGCCCAGCTGCGGGTAGGAGATCCCACTCTGCGGCCTCTTTTATCTCTGCGACCCTTGCGAGAACCAAATCGTCCTAGTCAATCAGATCAGCGCGGGCACTGCGAATGAAGCTGCGGCGGACCCGAGGTTCGGGTTGCCCACGAACCATCGGGCGCCTGATACTTTTCACCCGCTGACGTTCGCAAAATTGCGGTGCAGCCGGCCGAGAACGCATACTGTTCAGCCGTCACATGATTTTCGCTCGCCTGCTCGAAATATATCTGCTTGCGCTTGATATTGATGTCAGACACCAGATTGCGAACAGCCGCTGAAGCCGAAGGCAGCGCGCCAAGATAGCCGTCCATACGTTCACCCACAGCGCCGCTAGATCGCGCTGCGGCATAGGCTGGGTCACGCTGCGCCATGGCAGCGGTGCCTGAAACGAGTGCCAGCAATGCAAGCGCAGCGCCTGCATTCTTGAGCATTACAACGGGGGCAACCATCAGAAAATTTCTCCATGTTGGTCCATCGTCTTTTTGGCGTCTTCTGCCAATTGGACGATAAGTTCATGCTTGATGTTGATGTTAAGCTCGATGACAATCGGCTTGTCCGGTGCGGTCACCGAAACACAAGCCGAAAGCGCCATCGCGCCCGCACCCAACACCGCCGCCCCAAATCCGAGGCGGCCCAAACGCCGCTGTTCACTGCTATATCCCTGCATGTTTTGGGTCATCGCAGCACGAACGCGTCCGGTCAATTCTGGAGTGATCATGGCTTCTTCTCGCTTTCGGCAGGCTGAACGCCTTGTTGTGGTAGCGCGGGGGCTGGAATGGCGGGCAATGGCGCAGGCGAGATTGGTAGTTTGCCCGCCTTTTTATTTCGTTCGTCTATCAACTTAGCTTTCACAATCGCGGACAAATACGATGGGTCATACATCTGTTTGAAGCTGGTAATCAGCGCAAAGAATGGCGCGCGCACGTTCACATTCATCCGAATCGGCAGCTTGGCGAGGCGGTCGGTGATGAAATTCCGCTTGGTTCCTGCACCTTGACTCACCCCATCGAAGGAGACGCGGGTCACAATTTCGCCGCCAAGATCGCCTGACAGATTGATATCCATATGTTTGTAATCAATCGAGCGCAGTGCCTGAAAGGCGAAGTTTCCCATCGCCGAAAGGTCTTTGTAAGTCAGCTCGCCAACATAGGAAACGTTGCCGCCGGGGCTGCGCGAAACCAGCCGTCCGCCAACAATCTTGCCGCCGTTCTCGTCAAACACCAGCGGCAGCTTGCCATCGAACAGCCCAGTGGCAGAGAGGTTCGCCAGCTGCATCTTCTCGACAAACCGGGCGGCGCTTACGCCTTCAACTTCGAGGATGTAGCTGCGCACTTCTGCCGCGCCGAGCGTCATCCGCGTGGGTAGAAGCCGCATAGTGCCATCAAGGAACGGCCAGCGCGCGCCTGAAACATCGAGGACCTGTCCCGGCTTCATGGCAAAGGTCAGAATCCCATCATCGGCCTCAATCCCCGGATTGATCGAGGCGATCTTGAGAACCTGATCGGGCGCGGTCACCAGCCCCAGCAGGTCGGTGAATTCAACGTTGCCCGAAATCCCCTTCGCCGGACCAAACGGCGCAGCAAGATTGAGCCCTTGGCTACCGAAGCGCCCGGTGCTGGTTACCTTGCTGCCGTTCCAATCGATACGCCCCTCACCGCTGACGATGCCTTTGACATTGGCGACGACGCCGAGCGTTAATGGCGTGATTGTGTCGGGTTGCAGCTTGTCATCAAAGCTGATGCCGGGAACCGATAGCAAGGCATTGCCGCGCGCTGTGCCGAGGTCGTGGCTGATCGTAACTTCGGTGACGAGCCGCTGAGTGGTGGGTTCGCGCAGCAGTGCGTGGGCGGCAATGCGGTTATCGAAAAGTTCGAGAGTCGCGTCATTGGCCACCATCGGTTTGAAGCGATCAACCTGCGCCGCATCAAGAACCTTCAGCCCCAGTCCGGCCACCGCGAGCTTGCCACCAGCATAGCGAAAGTTCCCGCTCGCCTCCTGCATATCGAGCGGGACGTTCTGTATCGCTCCGATGCCGCCCGAAAATGTCCCGCTGATGTCCTTCCCGATTGTCGCGCCGAGGTCCGCGAAGGTCAGCTTTGTCACTGCTTCACCGGAACCGAAGGTTACCGCCAGCGCCTTTGCAGCAAGCTGCCCGCCGCGCGTCATAGCCACGGACCGGCTGGCAATGCGCACGGGCAAGCTTCCCAGCCTGCCCGAAAGATCGAGGTTCTGCGTGCTCGCCGCAATCGCCAGCGCCCCGCCGCGCGATGACAGGATAGCCCCGCCGCCGGTGGGGCACAGCGAGACCGAACGCCGATCAAGCGTCAGCTTGGCATAGGTTAGGCTGGTAAACCGCACATCGCGGCAGCCGCGCCACACCTCATAGCCGCGCCCGGCTTCCCACCGGCCATCAATCGGCACATCGAGCCCTTCGATCCGCCCGCCGGGCAATGCCCCGCTCGCCAGCACATGCCCGGTAAAGCCCAAAGTGCCATTCGCCCCCTGCGCCAGCACCAGATCGGGCAGCGCGAGCTTCGATCCGCCCGCAGCATATTCCGCCATGGCAATGCGGATCAGTGTCGTCCCGCGCGCCTGCTGCTCCATGCGCCCGGTGATGCGGGGTATGCCTGCGCCGCCGGTGGTGAAATTCCCCGCGAGCCGCATCGGCTGCCCGCTCGCAAGTACCGCTTGTAAGCGCGAAACCGAAAGCACTGTCTCACCCGTCCCGCCCGTCACAACCCCTTGAGGCAGCAGCACAGACGTAGTCCCGCCGGTGCGCCGGACGATGTAATCCGCCTTGAACTGGCTCCCCGCAGTTTGCCGGGCGAGGCCAGCGCGCAATTGCGCCAGCAACGGTTCTGCCAGACTGCCCTTGGCGGAATTCTGCGCCGATGCCAGCGCTTGTCCCAGCCCCGGACCGGGGCGCAAATCGCTGCCCGAAACCGCGCCTTCACCCGCCAGATTGGCAAACCCCTGCCGCGCACGCAAAAATCCGCTGAGCTTGAGGGCAGACATTGCCAGCTGTGGTGTCGAAGCGCCACGCGCCGCTAGATCATAGCGCGCGGTAAGCTCAGCCTTGCGGTAGGCGAGGTCAACCGGGCCCGATAATCCCTGCATACCGCCCAACCCTTGCGCGGTAATCGGCCCCGACGCGATAACGAACTTGCCATCGCCGCCATCAAAGCTGGTATCCATCGTACCGTTAACCTGCACCGCCGCTTGGCTCACATGCAGCCCGGCCACCGTACAATCGAGCGCGCTCATCCGCACCGGTCCGGCAAATGTCGGCTTGCCGCCAGACGTGGTAAGCTTGCCATAGATGCTCGCACCCTGCGCCCGGCAATCGCCGCGCGCCAAAGTCGGAGCCAGCGCCGCCAGTTCACCGGCAAACCCGCTCTTCAGGTTGCCGGTGCCGTCGATCTTCACCCCGAGCTGACCAAAATCGCTGACCATCCGCCCGCGCCCGTCAACAATCGTCACGTTCAAATCGGGCAGGCTAAACGGCGTAGTAGAAGCCCCGCCGAAAAACACCTTATCAAGGCTGCCAAAGCTCAGCTTGCCGCCCACATACGAACCATAAAGCCTTGGCCGCACCAGCTTCACTTCGCTGATCACCGGAAAGCCAAAGCGCGGCGCAATCGAGATTTCCACCCGCTCAATCGTGAGGTCCGGGTGCGCAGCATCGCCGATCACCACATTGGTCAGCACCTGCCGCGGAATGCCGGTCGATTCGAGCTTGTAGGTGCCGGCAAGCCCTAGCGCCTTCATCTGCTTGCCAACAATGTTATCGACGATGTCGTCCTTGGTAACCATCAGGAATGCCAGCACGGCCAGAAACACCACGCCGATAACGGCCAAGATTCGTGGCCAACGGCGGCGAACAATCGCTACCGCTTCCTCAAAGCCTTCTTCGATGGGATTATCGTCAAGCGTTTCCGCCATTATTTCACACCCTTGCGCGCGCGGCGTGGGAAAGGCAATGCTGGCACCAGCGTTACGGGGACATGAATCATTGAATGACGGCGAACTGTTTGGCGACCCGAAACATGCGGATGCGGCGCGAAAAATGGCGGGGAATGATCCCTCCGGCCACCGCGCTCGCCTGCGCGCGCGGCTGATCGTCGGGGGTGCGGACGCGCTGGCAGACCACGAAGTGATCGAATATCTGCTGATGACGGCGATCCCGCGCCGCGATGTAAAGCCGCTCGCCCGCACGCTGATGGACCGGTTCGGCAGCCTCGGCGCAGTGCTTGCCGCCGATGCCCGTACGCTGGCAAACCACCCCGGTATGGGTGAAACCAGCACAGCTTCGCTGAAGATCGTAGCCGTGGCTGCGCGGCGCATGGCAAAGCAGGCCGTGATGGAACAGCCGGTGTTCGCATCATGGCAAGCCCTGATCGATTATCTGCACATGGACATGGCACACCTGACTAACGAGCGGGTGCGCGTGTTGTTCCTCGATACCCGCAACCGCCTGATCGCCGATGAAGTGCAGTCCGAAGGCTCCATCGACGAAGCCGCGATCCACCCGCGCGAGGTGGTCCGCCGCGCGCTCGATCTGGGCGCGGGCGCAGTGATCCTCGTCCACAACCACCCCTCCGGCTCCCCCGAACCCAGCCGCGCCGATATCCAGATCACCCACCGCATCGCTGAGGCCGGGAGGTTGCTGGGGGTGACGGTGCATGACCACGTGATCATCGGCAAACAGGGGCATGTCAGCCTGAAGGCGAAGGGGCTGATATGAGGGCTGCTCGTGTCATCGCGGTTTTAGAGGAGGAGTGGGTTCGCGCAGAGGCGCAGAGGCTCAGAGAAGTTAGGGTCGCGCGGAGGCGCGGAGAGGCGGAGAATTGGCATCTGGCCGAAGGCCCCCTCAATCCTGCACCCCCACCGAAAAACCCACGCCTGCGATTTGGAAGCGACTTCGTCGCAAAGCAATATTCCTCCTCCGCTCCTCCGCGTCTCCGCGCGAAACACCCTCCTAAAACTCCTCTGCGCCTCTGCGCCTCTGCGCGAACCAAACTCCTTCTCAACGCTACTCCCAGAACCAGCCCATGTGCATAGCCGTGCTCGCATGGCAGGCGCATCCGCGCTGGCAGCTGGTCGTCGCCGCGAACCGGGATGAATACCACGCCCGCCCCGCGAGCCCGCTCGCCCGGTGGGAGAACAAGCGCGGGATTATCGCGGGACGCGATCTTACCGGCGGCGGCACATGGCTCGGCGTGCAAGAGGGCGGCGCGCATCAAGGCACCGAACAGAGCGGCGGGCGGCTGGTGCTCGTCACCAACTTCCGCGTTGCCGGTTTCCCGCAAGACGGCCGCCCCTCACGCGGAGCGCTTGTCACCGGGCTGCTAACCGGTGATGATCCCGAAAAAGTCCCGCTCGCCCCCTATAACCCCTTCAACCTGTTCTGCGCCGATGTCAGCGGAGCGCGCTTCCTGAGCAACTACCCCGAACCCGAGCGCGGCCTGTTGATGCCGGGAGTCCACGGCCTGTCAAACGGCTCGTTCCACCTCCCCTGGCCCAAAACCCGCGCGCTTTCCTCTGCGATGCAGGAATGGCTGGAAGGCGAAGCCGATGACCCCACCGCGCTGTTCACGCCGCTGGCCGACGAAGAACCCATCGAAGCCGACCAACAAGGCCCCGAACCGCGTTTGTCGGGAGTGTTTATCCGGGACGCGATTTATGGGACGCGGTGCTCAACCGTGGTGGCGATTGACCGAGCGGGGGTGGGCGTGGTGATCGAGCGGCGGTTTGATGCTGGTGGGGTGGCGAGCGGGGAGACTGGGGTGGAGTTTCGGTGGGGGTGAGGGGCTATTCAGCGCGCCTACTTTTCCTAAGGTCTTAAGATACCGCTGGCGACAAATGAGCATGACCGGTGTGACTGTGGTCATGCTTATGTTCATGCCTATCATCTGGCTCGACGCCGATCAGGTTGAGGACCACGGAGCGAACGCCTCGCTCTGCACGGATTGAGTCAGCAAATTGCCGTAAGGCCGATGTTTTGCCCTTCAGCATTACGCTTTCCAAGCTGCTACTATGGTCCAATGGCACAGAGCTGATAGCGGCGACTAGATCATGGTGCGTATGCTGCATCTCGGACAGGCGGCTCGCCAGCCGCCGCACCCGCCGATCATAAATAAACGATAGGTTGGCCACGCTATGATGGTGTGCCGCACGCTCAATATTGTGACTACCCATTGCATCGCGCACGATGTCTCGCAGGCCCTCCGACCTACTCTGATAGCCGGTTGTTTTGAGGTATTCATCCAGCGCATCAGCTAATGGGTCATCAAGTGAAATCGTTATCCGCTGCATGCCGCCTCCAATCTTCTGAAGATGAGTCTGATGGCTCTTATGGCACCGGTGCAGCCTTACATCCAGCGAAGGGGAGCTGTCAGTCCGATCGCAACCAGTCTCCGATGGACGCGGCGGTCCCAGGGCTGGCCACCTTTAGGCGGCAAGCGACTGCCACTCGGCGAGGGCGG
>JAYVNC010000065.1:0-6627 GCA_043758655.1 Novosphingobium sp. | reverse complement strand
TTGAACCACTCCTAGATCTTCTGCCCGGTTTTCGCCCAATCCGCCAGAAAACCCTCGATTCCCTTGTCAGTCAACACGTGCTTGATCAGCCCCTTGATCACAGCAGGCGGCGCGGTCATTACGTCGGCGCCGATCCTGGCCGCTTCCAGAACATGGATGCCATGCCGCACCGATGCGACGAGGATTTCCGTGCGGAAATCATAGTTGTCATAGATCAGCCGGATGTCGCTGATAAGTTCCATGCCATCAAAGCCATTATCATCGTGCCGTCCGACGAAGGGCGAAACGAAGGTAGCTCCAGCCTTGGCGGCGAGCAGTGCCTGATTGGCCGAGAAGCACAGCGTAACATTGACTATCGAACCATCGCTGGTCAGCGCCTTGCAGGTTTTCAGCCCGTCCATCGTCATCGGCACCTTGATGCAGACATTGTCAGCGATTTTGCGCAGCACCTCAGCCTCACGCATCATGCCTTCATGATCGAGCGCGACGACTTCAGCGCTAACCGGGCCATCGACGATGCCGCAGATTTCCTTGGTGACTTCGTGGAAATCGCGCCCTGATTTCATAATCAACGTTGGATTGGTCGTAACACCATCGAGCAGGCCAGTGGCAGCAAGTTCCCGGATGTCAGCGATTTCGGCGGTATCAGCGAAGAATTTCATGGAACGGCTCCGGGGCAATGCAATCGAGTCGCCTGCCTATAGCGAGCGCAGCCCGCGCAGACCAACCTTTCATACCCCGCGGCCCCCGGCTTAACGCACACCAAATACGCCGATCAGCATTGGATCGTTGGTTGATCGCGGATTGGCGCGGATAAATGCTTCCTCGCGGCCGATTTCTCCCCAGATCGCATTGTCTGCTTCAATCGACAGCGATCGCGCAACGCCGCTAATGTCCACGCCGGTGAGCGCCGAGAGCAATTGGCCAACGATCGGGTCATTGGCCACACGCAGACCATCGCCCAGTTCCGGGAGCATTGTCTCAACCAACCGGCCATTCATCGCCGAGCGCAGGAATGCGGTGGCCGCGCTTGGCCCGCCGTCAATCAGCGCCCTGGCATTACTGATTCCGATAAAACGAACGGCATCGGCGATGTCGGGAGCAGCACGCCGCGCTCCGCGTTCGGCGATGTGATTAAGCTCGCGCCGCAGCCGGGTTCTAAACAGATCGGAGCTCAAAATGGATTGCGCAACGCCGCCGCGGCTGCCCAAGAGGTCGGGCAAAGCGAGCTGCGCAAGTTGATTGTCCCAAAACCCACCGGGCGCCATCAGCCGATTAATCGCGTTGTACGAAGCGACCGAAAGCAGCCGCCGAATGGCCTCAGTCAGGCTGAACGGAGGCAGGCTCGCACATCCCGCCAATGCAGCAACCGCGCCAATGGTGGCCCCGCCCATAAAGCTGCGCCTTGCCATGCGGCTGAAATCGTCTGCGACCATGATCCTGTCCTTCCCGTTTTGCTCTCGTCCTGCCACTAGGGGCGCGAATATGAACCGCGTACGACTCTTGGTTTTTAATGCCGTGCTCGGCGTGCTCGATTACCGGGTTCCTCCCGGCATGGATGTCGTGCCGGGCAGCGTGGTGATTGCGCCGCTCGGACCCCGCCAGATTTTGGGCATAGTCTGGGAAACAGAACGTCTTGGCGGCAACGAGGTTCCCGAGGCCAAGCTGCGGCCAATCCTGGAAGTGCTGCCCGTCCCGCCGCTGCCCGCGGCTTTGCGACGGCTGATCGAATGGACAGCGGATTATTACTGCGCCGCGCCGCAATCGGTGGCGCGGATGGCTCTGGGATCAACCGCAGCTCTGCGGGGCGGCGGCACCATGATCGAATACCGGCTGACCGGACACGAACCCAAGCGCCTAACTCCGCAGCGCGCCGCCGCGATGGATGCGCTGGATGGCGAACAGGCGACAATCCGCGAATTGGCCGAACGGGCCAGCGTTTCGGAAGGTGTGCTACGCGGGATGCTGAGTGCGGGGCTGCTCGAACCGGTGGTGGTTGATCTTGATCGCCCCTACCCCCGCGCCCGCGCCGATTTCCACTCGCCCACACTCAGCGCGGCGCAGCGAAGCGCAGCAGATCGCTTTGTTGCGGCGATTGATACGGGCGGATTCCATCCTTTCCTGCTCGATGGGGTAACCGGATCGGGCAAGACCGAATGCTATTTTGAGGCGGTTGCCGAGGCGATTGTGCGGGGTACGCAGGTGCTGGTCCTGCTCCCCGAAATCGCCCTCACCGAAAACTTCCTGCGGCGGTTTGAGGCGCGGTTCGGTGTGCCGCCGGTTTTGTGGCATTCGTCAGTCAAAGCTACCGAGCGGCGGCGGGCGTGGCGGGCGGTGGTTAAAGGTGAGGCGCAGGTGGTAGTCGGAGCACGATCCGCGCTGTTCCTGCCTTATGCGCGGCTGGGGCTGATTGTCGTCGATGAGGCACACGAGGTCAGCTTCAAGCAGGATGACGGCGTGCGTTATAACGCGCGTGATGTTGCCGTGATCCGTGCGCGGTTTGAGGGCATTCCGGTGATCCTCGCCAGTGCCACCCCGGCGCTCGAATCGATGCAGCTGGCTGAGGCTGGGGTTTATGAGAAGGTTGACCTGCCCGACAGGTTTGGCGGCGCTAAGTTGCCGGACATCAAGATCGTTGATCTGACCAAGGAACCGCCGACGCGCGGGCGCTGGCTTTCGCCCCGGGTGGTTGAGGAAATGCACGCGCGGCTCGCCCTTTCTGAGCAGACCCTTCTGTTCCTCAATCGGCGCGGCTATGCTCCGCTAACCCTTTGTAGAAATTGCGGTTTTCGCTTCAAATGTCCCAATTGCAGCGCCTGGATGGTCGAGCATCGCCTCTCCCGACGCCTCGCGTGCCACCATTGCGGGCACGAAACCGGTATACCCGAAAAATGCCCCGAATGCGGCACCGGAGATTGCCTCGTCGCTTGCGGGCCCGGAGTGGAACGCATCGCCGATGAGGTGCGCGAACTGATGCCCGAGGCGCGGATTGCTGTGGTCACCTCCGACACGCTCAACAGCCCCGCCAAGATCGCCGAATTCGTTGAGGCCGCCGAAAGCAAGTTGATTGACGTCATCGTCGGCACCCAATTGGTCACCAAAGGCTATCACTTCCCAGACCTGACGCTTGTGGGCGTCGTCGATGCAGATTTGGGTCTTGAAGGCGGCGATCTGCGCGCAGGCGAACGTTCGTACCAACAGATCGCTCAAGTCTCAGGCCGCGCAGGCCGAGGGTCCAAACCCGGCAAAGTCCTCATCCAGACACGCCATCCCGATAGCCCGGTGATCGCTGCACTCGCCAGCGGCGACCGCGATGCCTTCTATACCGCCGAAGTCGAAGCCCGCCGCGATGCCATGGCCCCACCGTTTGGCCGATGGGCGGCGATCATCGTCTCATCCCAAGATAACGCCGAAGCCCGCGATGCCGCCCGCGCAATCGGCGGCGCACGGCCCAATGAACCCGATGTGCTGATCCTCGGTCCTGCCCCCGCCCCGCTCGCGCTACTGCGCGGTCGTCACCGCTACCGCCTGCTGATTAACGCCCGCCGCTCTGCCGAACTTCAAACGATTATCCGTAAATGGCTGGATCCGATGCGCTTTCCCAGCGGGGTACGGGTCGCCGTGGATATTGACCCCTACAGCTTCGTTTAAAGCTGATCGAACTCGCTCGTCATAACGGGTTGCTGCTGGCCACGTTTGCGAACCCGCCCTTGCCGCACGGCGAAATATAAGAGCACAACGCCAGCCGCCGTCGCCGCGGTTAACGCGACCACCGAAGCCTCAAGCCCGAAGGCCCCGCCGGTTAGCCATTCAGGGCCGCTCAGGTGGGTATAGAACAGGCCTTCGGGTGCCTTGCCGCCTGATACGGGGGCGGAATAGACCCAGCCTTGGGTAAAATTCCACGCCGCATGGATGCCAATCGTCAGCCAAAGCCGCCGGGTGAGCATAAAGGCCGCGCCGAGCAGGATCCCCGCCTCCATCGCAATGGCAAAGCCTGCGAACAAGGTTGCGCCGGGATTGGCGAGGTGCGCTGCGCCGAAAAAGATTGATGTCAGCGCCAGCGCCACCCACGATCCCGCCATCGCCTCAATCTGGCGAAACACTATGCCGCGGAAGATCACTTCCTCAAACAGGCCCGAAGCGATCGACATGGCGAGCACCGACCACAAACGACCCGTTCCGCGCAAGCCATCAATACCGAAGCCGCCAAGCAAGGCGACGACCCCGACCATCACCGTAAACAGCGAAAAGCCTAGAACTAGGCCGAACCCCAGTTCCATGCCGGCACCAGGCAGGGCAAATTCAGCATCATCGCGCCGCTCAATCCAGCGCTGAAATGCTTTGTAGGCAAATACACCGATCACCGCGCATGTCAGCGTAATCAGTACCTGCAGAGGCGTGTTGCGCAGCGATTTGACCGTTCCAGCGGCGGCCCCGGTAAGGCCGTACAGCACGGTGAAGAATATGAACCCGATAATCAGCAGGCTGAGCGGGTGGCGAAGAATCCGACCGGTGAAGCCATCGGGACTGGGCTGTATTGTTTGCATCATACACCACCATTGCCCGGAACCACATAAATGACAAGCCCAGATTATCGGGCTTCCTTTGCAAGCAACTTGCGCTTTATTTCGAGGCCATAGGCATAGCCGCCCATCGAGCCATCAGAACGCACGACGCGGTGGCAGGGGATCAGCACCGCGACATTGTTTGCGCCATTGGCCGATCCGCAAGCGCGCGTCGCGGCTGGTTTGCCGACGGCGGCGGCGATCTGGGCATAGCTGCGCGTTTCGCCAGCCGGGATGCGCCGGAGTTCACGCCAGACGGCTTCCTGAAAGGCAGTGCCGCGCACATCGATCGGGATTGTGTGGTTGGCGGCTGGCTTTTCCACTGCCGCAACAACATCAGCAAGCAGCGCCGCAAAATCCGACCCGCCTTGCACCAGTTCGGCATGGGGAAACCGCGCGGCGAGTTCGCCTTCCTCTTCGTTAAACGAAAGCCTGCACACACCCTTTTCGGTCGCCGCGACCAACATCGGGCCAAGACTGCTCGCCACCACCGCCCAGCGGATCGTTACGCCCTTGCCGCCATTCGCCCATGCCGAAGGTGCCATGCCCATCCGCTCCCCGCTCGCCTCATAAAACCGCGACGGAGCAGAATAGCCCGCGTCATATATAGCGTTCGTAACCCGTTCGCCCGATGATAAAGCATCGCTCGCCCGCGCCAGCCGCAGCGCGCGCGAGTACGCCGCGGGGGAAAGCCCAGTCATCCGGGTGAACAACCGTTGAAAGTGCGAGACCGAATAGCCCGCATCGGCGGCAAGGCCCGCCAGCGCCGGAACCTCCTCGCTCGCCTTGATCGCTTCAATAGCGGCGAGCACCGCCTTTTCATCGCGCGACACGTCATCGGGCAGGCAGCGTTTGCACGCGCGCAGGCCAGCGGCGCGCGCTTCCTCACCGCTGAAAAAGAACCGAACATTCGCTCGCAAAGGATGCCGCGCGGCGCAGGATGGGCGGCAGTAAATTCCGGTGGTCAGCACGCCGGTTACAAAGCGGCCATCATAGGCGCGGTTGCGGCCAAGCACCGCGCCCCAAGCTTCATCATCGGTTATCGCGGCAATTGTCATCGGTTCATCCATGGCACGGTTACTCCTTGCAGCAAACCATGCCGGTGTCGCCCCAGCGGTGCTTCCCGCGTCTTGCGATCAAATCCTCCCCCCACCCTGTCCCCACCTTGCATTGCAGCAAAATCGTCGCTATGCGCGCCCCCGTCGGCAGGGGATGCACCCATCGGGAGCGTCAACTCTTTCCTGCCCGTCACCCGATGCAAGGAACCGACACGCGTGGACTCTTCCGGCGGCATTACCGCAAGTTTGCAAGGGCGCTATGCCTCTGCGCTGTTCGATCTTGCCAGCGAGCAAGGCAATGTCAGCGCAGTTGAGGGCGATCTCGACAATATGGGCGAAGCGATCCGCGTCTCTGGCGATCTTGCCAGCCTGATTCGCAACCCGCGCGTAACCCGCGCTGCTGCCGGTTCGGCGATGGCATCGGTTGCCACCTTGTTGAAGGTTGCACCGCTGACGCAGAATTTCATCGGCGTGCTGGCTGCCAACGGCCGCCTCGCGGTACTTCCCGAAATAGTCCGCGCCTTCGCCTCGATTGCCGCTGCTCAGCGCGGTGAAATCACTGCCGAAGTCACCAGCGCGCATCCGCTTTCCGATGCACAGCTGAAAGCCCTCAGCGCCAAGCTCAAATCGAGCGAAGGCAAGGAAGTTAAAGTTAAGGCCAGCGTCGACCCCGCCCTTCTGGGTGGCTTGGTCGTTCGCATCGGCTCCCGCCAGATCGATTCGTCGATCCGCACCCGCTTAAATACCCTCGCTAATGCTATGAAAGGCTCACAGCAGTAAACTGCTGTCGGGAAAGGCTGAAAATGGAAATCCGCGCCGCAGAAATTTCAAAGGTCATCAAGGACCAGATCGCCAGCTTCGGCACCGAGGCGCAAGTCTCGGAAGTCGGCTCGGTGCTGTCAGTGGGTGATGGTATCGCCCGCATCTATGGCCTCGATCAGGTTCAGGCCGGTGAAATGGTCGAGTTCGCCAACGGGGTTAAGGGCATGGCGCTCAACCTTGAA
>JAYVNC010000064.1:0-6632 GCA_043758655.1 Novosphingobium sp. | reverse complement strand
CGTTCGGCGAGATCAAGAAGCCCGAAACCATCAACTACCGCACGTTCAAGCCTGAGCGTGACGCCCTTGTACTTCATGCGCTTGTATTTGCCGCACAGGCACTCGTAATCCTTCACCGGGCCAAAGATGCGCGCGCAAAACAGGCCGTCACGCTCAGGCTTGAACGTGCGGTAGTTGATGGTTTCGGGCTTCTTGATCTCGCCGAACGACCACGAACGAATACGCTCGGGGCTGGCGATGCCAATCTGGATCTGGTCGAAGGTTTCTGGCTTCGCCATCTGGTTGGTGAATTTGGTCAGGTCGTTCATATTTCAATCCCTTGAGGGGGTGAATTGGTATTGGGTGAAAGCAAGCGGAGGGCGGCGCGGTGGCCGCCCATCCCGCCTATTCCGCAGCTACGGCAAGATCATCGTCATCCTGAGTGCCGACCGTCGAAAGATCGACGTTGAGCCCCAGCGAACGCATTTCCTTGACGAGAACGTTGAAGCTCTCAGGAATGCCGGCTTCAAAAGTATCGTCACCCTTGACGATGGCTTCGTAAACCTTGGTGCGGCCAACGACATCATCGGACTTCACCGTGAGCATTTCCTGCAAGGTATAGGCAGCGCCGTAAGCTTGGAGCGCCCAAACTTCCATTTCGCCGAACCGCTGTCCGCCGAACTGCGCCTTACCGCCCAGCGGCTGCTGGGTGACGAGACTGTATGGCCCGATCGAACGCGCGTGGATCTTGTCATCAACAAGGTGATGCAGCTTGAGCATGTAGATGTAGCCCACGGTCACCTTACGGTCGAATGAATCGCCCGTACGGCCATCGTAAAGCGTCACCTGACCCGATGTATCGAGCCCTGCCTTGACCAGCATCGCGGTAACGTCAGCCTCACGCGCGCCATCGAACACCGGGGTGCCCATCGGAACGCCGTTCTGCAGCAGTCCGGCCATATCGATGATCTGATCGCTTGAGCGGCTGTCGATCTCGGCGTGATAGTTCTCGCCGTAGATGTCCTTGAGCTTTTCTACGATCGCTGTCGGCGGTGCCGCAGCTTCGGGGTTCGGGTTGGCATGGCGCCATTCCTCAAGCGCCGCCGAGATTTGCTGGCCCAAGCCGCGTGCGGCCCAGCCCAGATGCGTTTCGAAGATCTGCCCGACGTTCATGCGGCTTGGTACGCCCAGCGGGTTGAGCACAATGTCAACCGGCGTACCGTCCGCGAGGAACGGCATATCTTCCTGCGGAAGGATGCGTGAAATCACGCCCTTGTTGCCGTGGCGTCCGGCCATTTTATCGCCCGGCTGCAGCTTACGCTTCACCGCGACGAACACCTTGACCATCTTGAGCACGCCCGGGGCGAGTTCATCACCGCGTTCGAGCTTTTCCTTACGGTCCTCAAACTTCTCTTGGATCGTCTTGATGGTCTCGTCGTACTGTGACTTGACAGCTTCGAGCTGGCTCTGAACCTTGTCGTCCGCAACCGCGAACTTCCACCATTCGTAGCGTTCGATTTCAGCGAGGTTTTCCTCGTTAATCGTATCGCCCTTCTTGAAGCCCTTCGGTGCCGCAGCCGAGACCTGGCCGACGAGCATTTCGCGCAGACGGTTGTAGGTTGCACGGTTGAGAATGCCGCGTTCGTCTTCACGATCCTTGGCTAGGCGTTCGATTTCCTCGTTCTGAATCGCGCGGGTACGGTCATCAATCTCGATGCCGTGACGGTTGAACACGCGGACATCAACGATGGTGCCCGAAACGCCCGGCGGCAAACGCAGCGAGGTATCGCGAACGTCGCTCGCCTTTTCGCCGAAGATCGCGCGGAGCAGCTTTTCTTCCGGCGTCATCGGGCTTTCACCTTTTGGCGTGATCTTGCCGACCAGAATGTCACCCGGATGGGCTTCAGCACCGATATAAATGATTCCGGCTTCGTCGAGGTTGCGCAGGGCTTCCTCGCCGACGTTGGGAATATCGCGGGTGATGTCTTCAGGCCCAAGCTTGGTATCGCGGGCCATAACTTCGAATTCATCGATGTGGATCGAGGTGAACACGTCGTCCTTAACGATGCGCTCAGAGATCAGAATCGAATCTTCGTAGTTGTAGCCATTCCAAGGCATAAACGCGACGAGGCTGTTGCGGCCAAGCGCCAATTCGCCGAGTTCGGTCGAGGGACCGTCAGCGATGATGTCACCGGCTTCAACCACTTCGCCTACCTTCACCAGCGGGCGCTGGTTGATGCAGGTTGACTGGTTCGAGCGTTCAAACTTCTGCAAACGGTAGATATCGACGCCCGACTTGCCGGGTTCAATATCACCCGCCGCACGGATAACGATACGCATCGCATCGACCTGATCAATCACGCCGCTGCGCAGTGCGGAAATAGCCGCACCCGAATCGCGCGCCACGGTTTCTTCCATGCCAGTGCCGACAAACGGTGCTTCGGCGCGCAGCAGCGGCACAGCCTGACGCTGCATGTTCGATCCCATCAACGCGCGGTTAGCGTCATCGTTTTCGAGGAACGGAATGAGCGATGCGGCGACTGAAACCAGCTGCTTGGGGCTGACGTCCATCAGCGTAACCAGATCGCGCGGGCTCATAACGAACTCGCCGCTATCGCGTGCTGAAATCAGTTCTTCGGCAAAGCTGCCATCGGCGTTGAGCTCAGCCGAAGCCTGCGCAACCACGTGCTTGCTCTCTTCCATCGCCGAGAGATAAACCACATCGGTGGTCACCTTGCCGTCGATTACCTTGCGGTATGGCGTTTCGATGAAGCCATATTTGTTCACCCGCGCGAAGGTTGAAAGCGAGTTGATCAGGCCGATGTTCGGGCCTTCCGGCGTTTCAATCGGGCAGATGCGGCCATAGTGTGTCGGGTGAACGTCGCGGACTTCAAAGCCTGCGCGCTCGCGGGTAAGACCACCTGGTCCGAGCGCCGAAACGCGGCGTTTGTGGGTGACTTCTGACAGCGGATTGGTCTGATCCATAAACTGCGAAAGCTGGCTGGAACCAAAGAATTCGCGCACCGCAGCAACGGCTGGCTTGGCGTTGATCAGATCGTTTGGCATAACGGTCGAAACATCGACCGAGCTCATCCGCTCCTTCACCGCGCGTTCCATGCGCAGCAGGCCAACACGGTACTGGTTTTCCAGCAGCTCGCCGACCGAACGCACGCGGCGGTTGCCGAGGTTGTCAATATCGTCGACTTCGCCCTTGCCGTCCTTCAGATCGACCAGTTCCTTGACCACGGCGAGGATATCCTCGGTACGCAGTGTTGTGATCGTGTCTTCGGCATCAAGTTGCAGACGCATGTTAAGCTTCACGCGGCCAACCGCAGAAAGGTCATAGCGGTCGCCATCGAAGAACAGGCCTTCGAACAGCGCTTCAGCGGTTTCGCGCGTTGGCGGCTCACCGGGGCGCATAACGCGGTAGATGTCTGACAGCGCATGGTCACGATCAGGCGACTTATCAGCCTTCAGCGTGTTGCGAATCCACGGACCAGTCGTGACGTGGTCGATATCGAGCAGTTCGAGCTCATCAATCCCCGCCTTGTCGATAGCGTCAAGATTCTCTGGCGAGACCTCGTCACCCGATTCGATGTAGATACGGCCAGTTTTTTCATCGATCAGATCGTGCGAGGAATAGCGGCCGAACACTTCTTCAACCGGGATAAGCAGTTCGGCAAGGCCGTCCTTGTCAGCCTTGTTGGCAGCACGCGGGCTGATTTTCTGACCAGCGGGGAAAACAACCTCACCTGATTTGGCATCGACGATATCAAACGTCGGCTTGCTGCCGCGCCATTGATCGACAACGAATGGCACACGCCAGCCGCCTTTGCCGCGCTTCCACGCGACGCTTTTGTAGAAGTGGCCGAGGATTTCTTCGTCAGCGAGGCCGAGCGCGTGCAACAGCGCAGTGACCGGCAGCTTGCGCTTGCGGTCAATACGGACGTTGACGATGTCCTTGGCGTCAAATTCAAAATCGAGCCACGAACCGCGATAAGGGATCACGCGGGCAGCAAACAGATACTTGCCCGATGAGTGCGTCTTGCCGCGATCATGATCGAACAGCACACCCGGCGAACGGTGCATTTGGCTGACGATCACGCGCTCAGTACCGTTGATGAAGAAGGTGCCGTTCTCGGTCATGAGCGGCATGTCGCCCATGTAAACGTCCTGCTCCTTGATATCGAGCACCGAACGGGTTTCGGTTTCCGAATCAACTTCGAACACGATCAGGCGCAGCGTAACCTTCATCGGGGCCGCATAAGTGATGCCGCGCTGGCGGCATTCGGTCACATCGAACTTGGGATCTTCGAGTTCGTAATGAACGAAATCAAGTTCACTGGTGCCGGCAAAATCGCGGATCGGGAATACCGAACGCAGCGTTTTTTCGAGGCCCGAAACATAGCCGGTCGAAGCATCCGAGCGCAGGAACTGCTCATAGGATTCGCGCTGAACTTCGATCAGGTTGGGCATCTGCACGACTTCGTGAATATCACCGAAGATCTTGCGGATGCGCCGTTTTGCCGAGTTGCGGCTGTGATTGGTGGAAGCCGCAGTAGCGGCCTGAGCCTTCTTCGCCATGAGGGGATTTTGCCTCTTTGCTCTAAGTGCCGGGAGCCAAGGAATTTTGGGCCCAGCAGGAAAATATCAGTTTGCGCAGACGGGATCACCAAGACGCGAAAACCGGGCGCACGGAACCCCATTGGGGAGCCATGGCCCTCAGCCAGATCACGTCGCATGAAAACCCGAACCGCTTCCTTCCCGGGTAGCCCCTGCGCACGGGCCACCTTGCTCGAAGCGTCGAGCGAGGGGCGCATATAGGTGCGCGCTTTGAAAGTGTCAAACGGTCAGGGCAGGTTTTAGAAGATGCCGGGAATTAGCCGCCAGCGCACCTTGGTCATATATTCCGCATACTTCGGATCCTGCGAAAGCACGTTTTCCTCGGCCTTGATGCGCAATATCTGCGCCCACCAACCTATCGCATAAAGGACCAAGTTTACAGGCATGAACATCAGCATGACAAAAGACAGGTGGATGATCGCATAGCCTGCGTACATCGGGTGGCGCACAAAGCGGTAAGGCCCGGCGATCTTTACCCCGCGGTTGGCCGCAGCCACGCCAAAGCTGCGGCGCAAGACCAGTTTGGCCCACAGCTGGAACAGATTGCCCGTGATGAACAGGGCAATCCCGAACTTCTCAAGCGACGGCACCAGCATGACACCCGGCACCACAAGCATCGGTGCCGCGGTTGCGGTGACAGCGAGCAGCCAATCGCCCAGCCGCATGGTGATCGCCTTGGTGGGTCGCCGGAAAAGGGTGAAAAGCATGATCGCGGTCTCAGAGATCAGCAGCAGCCAAGCATCGGGATTGAAAGAGTTAAGCACCCGCTGCACCAGCCACACCCACAACAGGGCAATCACCACCTGCTCCAGCCGGTCAGCCCGCGCAGGTGTGAGCCATGTCGGCTGTTTTGCTTCGGCAATGGCGGTCATCGAATTCCCCTGCGTGTAAACACATGGGTCTGGGTGCCAGAACAGGGTTAACAAAGGATTATGCGAAGGCCGTTTTACCTGCTGCCGCAATCACCTGTTTCCCCTATCGTCACGGTCTTGTAACAAGATTGCCGCATGAGCGCTTCTGGACATTTTCGGGCTGGGGCGATTGCATCACATGGGGATCGATATTTCGGCAATGGTGCGTGGTTCTGACAAGTCCTTGTTCTTCAATCGCGAGCTTAGCTGGTTGGCATTCAACCACCGCGTGCTCGATGAAGCGCGCCGGGTGGATTATCCCTTGCTCGAACGCCTGCGCTTCCTTTCAATATCTGGCAGCAACCTTGATGAATTCATGATGGTTCGCGTCGCCGGGCTGGCGGGGCAAGTCCGGAGCAAAATTGAAGATCTGTCAATTGACGGCAAGACCCCGTCGCAGCAGATCGCTGATCTTCGCGAAGCGGTGACCCAACTGGTCAGCGCGCAGCAGCAATGCCTTGGCGAACTTAGCCTCTTGCTAGCCGAACAAGGCATTATCCTGATGGGCAATGAGCCGCTCGATGCCAGTGAAACAGACTGGCTCGCCGACTATTTCCTCGAACACGTGGTCCCGGTCATCACACCGGTGGCTATTGATCCGGCGCACCCGTTCCCGTTCATTGCAAATCAGGGGCTGGGACTGATGTTCTCACTGCAACGGCTGAGTGACGGCTCGGCGGTGACCGAAATGATCCTCGTTCCAGCCGCCTTGCCGCGATTTGTCCGTCTGCCCGGTGACGCCGCGAAGTGGATGGCGATCGAAGAAGTGATCCGCCGCCACGCTGCGCTGCTGCTTCCCGGTTTTGCGATTCTCGGCAGTGGTGCCTTCCGCGTGCTGCGTGACAGCGATCTTGATATTGAAGAAGACGCCGAAGACCTCGTTCGCTATTTCCGCACAGCGATCCAGCGGCGCCGCAGAGGAAAGCTGATCCTTCTGCAAATGGAAGAAGGTTTTGATTCAGCAGCGGAGAATTTGCTTCGCGATAAGCTCCACCTTGATCATGCCTTCGTGCTCAAAACTGCCGGGCGGATCGATATTAGCGGCTTTGCGGAGTTGGTCGATCAAGAGCGCCCCGATCTCAAGTTCGAGCCCTATTCGCCGCGCTACCCCGAACGCTT
>JAYVNC010000063.1:0-6640 GCA_043758655.1 Novosphingobium sp. | reverse complement strand
CTGAACTGCATCTGGCCGAGATCTTTTAGCTCAGTTACATCAAATCCAGCGCGCCTAGCCGCCATAGCGATCTTATCGGCGTCATTGCCGGGGTTGGGTAGCACGGTACCATTAACGTAATTCGAATTGCCGATGATCAGAGCCACCCGCTTACCCGCAGCCATCGCTGGCGACGTCATAGCAAGGCAAAGTATCGCAAATGCTGCACTGAACAGCCTTATCTTCGCGCAAGCTCGGCCGTAAAAGTTAGTGCCACTCGTAACCACAGTTCGAAATTCCCGAATTGAACTGACCAGCGTTCCGTTCTGAAGCGCCAGAATCAAGTCATCGCAGCAGTGTTCATCGCAGATTACAGGCGCAAAATCAATCACAATGGCAAACATGCGTGTCACCGCACGGCGGGTCATTCCCGATCCGGGACGCCGCTTGCCTCTGCAGGGGATTTGCGACAGGTTGCAGGGGGGCATAGTGAAATGGAGACCATGAGCATTTTCATCGATAGCCCCAGCAGCACGAACACCGTCACCCTGCCCGCGCGGCCGGAATCGATCAACCTCGATCCTGCCACTACGGCGGTAGTCGTCGTCGACATGCAGAATGGTTACGCGTCTGAAGGCGGCTATGTTGACCTAGCCGGCTTCGATATTTCTGGAGCTACCGCTGTCGTCGGACGTGTCACGCAGGTGCTAGATACTGCGCGGGCAGCAGGGGTTCAGATCGTGTTTCTGCAAAACGGCTGGGATGCGGATTATGTCGAGGCTGGTGGCCCCGGTTCGCCCAATTGGCACAAGTCGAACGCGCTCAAAACGATGCGCGCGCGGCCCGAGCTTCAGGGAAAGCTGCTGGCGCGCGGCGGCTGGGATTATGAACTGGTCGATGCGCTCAAGCCACAGCCGGGTGACATTCGCGTACACAAGACCCGCTACAGCGCCTTCTTCAATTCGCAGCTCGATTCGGTGCTGCGCGCACGCGGCATTCGCACCATCGTGTTCGTTGGTATTGCCAGCAATGTCTGTGTTGAATCGACTCTGCGCGATGCCTTCCACCTCGAATATTTCGGCGTGATGCTCGAAGATGCCACCCACCACCTCGGGCCGGATTTCGTCCGGCAGGCGACGGTTTACAATATTGAGAAATTCTTCGGCTGGGTCAGTACCGTGTCAGAATTCTGCGGCTCTGTCGGCCAACTTCCCCAAGGAGAAAAGTGATGTCGTTTGAACCGATCAATCCACCGCAATTCCCCACCCCCATCGCGCCCTATTCGGCGGGAGCGAAGGCGGGGAACACCGTCTATGTCTCGGGCGTGCTGGCGCTGGGTGAAGGCGGGGTGGTGCTGCACGTGGGTGATGCAGCGGCGCAAACACGGCATGTGCTGGATGTCATCAAGATCACGCTGGAGGCAGCGGGAGCCTGCCTCGCAGATGTTGCGATGAACCACATCTTCCTCAAAGACCTTAGCGATTACGCCGCCTTCAATGCTGTTTATGGCGACTATTTCCCCGGTGCAAAGCCCGCTCGCTATTGCATCAAGTGCGATCTGGTGAAGCCCGATTGTCTCGTTGAAATCGCTAGCGTGGCGCATATAGGCTGATGCCTTTTGCTACGGGACTTTACTACGAAGAGTATGGGTCAGAAGGTGCCCCGCCCCTTATACTGTCGAGCGGGCTTGGCGGATCGGCAAGTTACTGGAAGCCGAACATTCCGGCGCTGGCCGAACATTTCCGCGTCATTGCTTACGATCATCGCGGCACTGGGCGGAGTGATCGGGCGCTGCCCGATGTAGTGACAGTGGATGATTTTGCCGATGACATACTCTCGCTCATGGAAGTGTTGGGCATCGCCAAGGCACATCTAGTCGGACATGCGGCCGGCGGGGTCGCCGGGCTGGCGCTGGCGCTCAAAGCCCCCGAGCGTCTCTATCGGCTCGTGCTCATCAACAGCTGGATCAAGGCAGATCCGCATTTTCTGCGATGCTTCGAAGCGCGGTTGAACCTGCTGCGGCATTCGGGTGTTGAGGCGTTCCTACGCGCGCAACCGATCTTCCTTTACCCGGCCGCGTGGATTTCCGCACAGACCGCTGAGCTCGATAGCGAATTGGCGCACCAGTTGGCCGACTTTCCCGGCGCTGTGACGATGGAAAAGCGCATCGCTGCGCTGGCCGACTTTGATGCAAGTGATTGGTTCGGGCAGCTGGCAACGCCGATGCTGGCGCTGTCGGCACATGACGACATGCTGGTTCCGTGGACATGCTCGCTGGAGCTGAGCAAGACCAACCCGCTCGTTATCCAAGCTCCGATGCCCGGCGGCGGACATGCCTGCAACGTGACCATGCCCTACGCCTTCAACCGCCTCGTCCTCGATTTCCTCAGGAGCTAACCGCCATGCAAGTCGGCGTATTTGTGCCCATCAACAACAACGGCTGGCTGATCAGCGAGAACGCGCCGCAGTACATGCCGTCATTCGATCTCAATAAGGCAATTGCCCAGTCCGCCGAAAAACACGGTCTCGATTTCCTGTTGTCGATGATCAAGCTGCGCGGGTTTGGCGGCAAGACTGAATTCTGGGAGTATGGCCTCGAAAGTTTCACGTTGATGGCAGGACTTGCTGCCGTCACCGAGAAGATCAAGATATACGCCACCTGCCCGACACTAGTCATCCCCCCCGCCTTCGCCGCGCGGATGTGCAACACTATTGATTCGATCAGCCACGGGCGCTTCGGACTAAACTTGATTACCGGCTGGCAGCGGCCAGAATACAGCCAGATGGGGCTGTGGCCGGGCGACGAACACTTCCGCAACCGCTACCAGATGCTGGGTGAATACGCCCGCATCCTGCGCGAATGCTGGGCAGACGGGCGCAGCGATTTCAAGGGCACATATTACCAGATGGACGATTGCCTCGTCCGGCCAAAGCCTGAAGGCGATATGAAGATCATCTGCGCTGGCAGCTCGGACGAGGGACTCGCATTTTCGGCGCAGTGGGCAGACTATGCCTTCTGCCTCGGCAAGGGCGTCAACACCCCAACCGCTTTCGCCTCGAACAATAAACGGCTGGCGCTCGCCACCGCCAACACCGGCCGCGACGTTTCGGTATTCGTGCTGGTGATGATTATCGCCGACGAGACCGACGAGGCGGCGATGGCCAAATGGAAGAGCTACAACGACGGGATTGATCACGAAGCCATCGCCTGGCTGACCGATCAGGGCGCAGCAGACAAGGTCAACGCCACCACCAATGTGCGGCAATTGGCCGCCCCCGAAGGTGCGGTGAACATCAATATGGGCACGCTGGTGGGCTCGTATGAAAGCGTCGCGCGCATGCTCGATGAAATGGCCGAAGTCCCCAACACCGGCGGTGTGCTGCTGACTTTCGACGATTTCCTCGAAGGTGTAGAGGCCTTTGGGACGCGGATCCAGCCGCTGATGAAAAGCCGCAGTGGCCTCAACGCAGGGTGAACAATCGCGCGCTGACATGGCTCAGCCCGTTCCTTGCGGCAACAATGATACTTGCCCAGTCAGAAAAAGTGGAGGCGGCCATGCAGTGGTCTGATCTTGCGAAAAGGCACAAGCCAAAGCCTAATGCGCAGGCCACATATGGCGATGATGCGCTTCAGCATGTCGATGTGTGGTTGCCCAAAGTGGGCACTCTTCATCCCGTGGTGCTGATGGTACACGGCGGTTGCTGGCAAACCGATATCGCCGATGCCAGCTTGATGAACTATATCGCGGGCGATCTTCGGGCGCGCGGTATTGCGGTTTGGAACATTGAATACCGCGGGGTTGACCGGCCCGGCGGCGGCTATCCCGGCACGTTCCTTGATGCGGCTTCGGCGGCGGACGCATTGGTTGCTCACGCAAAGAAATATCGGCTGGACATAAGTAATGTTGTTGCCTTGGGCCATTCAGCGGGCGGCCATCTTGCTCTGTGGCTTGCGGCGCGCGAAGCGATCCCGAAGGGCAGCGCGTTGTATTCATCTAAGCCTCTGAAGATCGCCACGGCAATCAGCATCGGCGGCCTGCCCGACCTTAAAGCTGCACAAACGCCACCTGGTGATACCTGCGGGGCAGATGCCGTCCACAAACTCACCGGCAAGCCAAGCGCCAGCCGGCCCGATGTTTATTACGACACCTCGCCGCCTGAGTTGATGCCCTTCAGCGCCAATCAGGTTCTGGTGAACGCCACATTGGATCGGATTGCCCCGCCCAGCTTTGCCGATGATTATGAAGCCTTGGCAAAGTCCCACAAGATCGTTGTTCGCCGCATAGTGGTCCCAAATGAAGGCCATGTTGAACTGATCGCACCGGGCACTGCGTCATGGGCGGCGGCGGTGCGTGAGATTGAACGTGCGCTGCGTCTGCCACCAACCGCGATACCCAAAGGACAAAGCAAGTGACGATAGCTGGCCCACCGAGCCTAGCAGAGGTGCGCGCGATGGACGCCGCCGATCCGCTACGCCGCTTCCGCGCACGGTTCGATCTGCCCGAGGGCTTCATCTATCTTGATGGCAATTCACTCGGCCCGCTGCCAACTGCCACGCCGCAGATTATGGCCGATGCCGTCAGTAACCAATGGGGCCGTAGCTTGATAACGAGCTGGAACGATCACGATTGGATCGGCGCACCACAGCGTGTGGGCAACAAGATAGCCGCGCTGATCGGCGCGGGGCCGGATGAGGTTGTTGTGGCCGATTCGACCTCGGTCAATCTGTACAAATTGATTCTCGCCGCCGCGCGTCTCAATCCTAATGGCACAGAAATACTCACCGAAGCTGGAAACTTCCCGACTGACATTTACATAGCCGACGGTGCGGCGCGCGTGCTCGGCCTCAGCCTGCAGTTGGCCGATTGCGACGCCCTGTTCGATGCAATTACCGAACAAACCGCGCTCGTAGTCCTGACGCAGGTCAACTACCGCTCAGGTTATCGGCACGACATCGCCGCGCTCACCCGCCATGCGGCAAGTAAAGGCGTACCGATAATCTGGGATCTTAGCCACAGCGTTGGAGCCGTGCCGCTCAATCTGCGGCAAGACGGTGCCGAACTCGCAGTCGGGTGCGGCTATAAGCACCTGAATGGAGGCCCTGGCGCACCCGCCTTTCTGTATGTTGCAGACGCCTTGCAAACCAAGATCGCATCACCAATCGCCGGATGGCTGGGGCATGCCGCTCCGTTTGATTTCACTGACGAATATCGGCCCGCCCTAGGAATCGCCAAGTTCCTCGCAGGAACGCCGCCGATCCTCAGTCTGCTCGCGCTGGAGGGGGGCGTCGATCTGATGCTCGAGGTTGACCGCCCTGCGCTGTTCGCCAAATCAGCGGCCTTATTTAACCTGTTCGCCGCTCTGGTATCAGCCCATTGCCCGCAATTAATCCCAGCATCGCCTCAAGAACCAGCTCTGCGCAGCGGCCATATCGCCTTCGCGCACGATGGTGCATATGCGATTGTTCAGGCCCTGATCGCGCGCGGAGTGATCGGCGATTTCCGCACCCCTGACATTGCCCGGTTCGGAATCACGCCGCTCTACACCAGCTTTGAAGAGGTGTGGCAGGCGGTGCAAATTTTGCAGGATATTATGGTAAGCGGAACTTGGCAAAACGCGGAATTCTCAAAGCGACGCATGGTGACCTGACAAGGATCGTTTGCCACGTCACCGAATCATAAATTTCAAGCAGAATCTGACGGCAGCAATTTTGCTTAACGCGAGGTAGTTTTTCACTTTCAAATCGCGTTCTGATTGCCCGGTAACGATTGATTTTGCTAAAAAATACTCAGTTGCATAGTAGTTTGTGGTGATGAAAGCTGAAAACGGATGGCGGGTTCTCTGCGGCATGGGGACAATATTATCTAACGCGTGGCTCTAAACGTGGCTGTGGCGCTTATATATGAAATTCTGCCGTGAGCGGCTGCCGGCCTCTGGGCTTAACACTGAATGGCGCATAACGGCCCCAACTGGGATCACCGATCATGACCTGATATCAGACATTGATCGTGCTCATTTTGATGATTTGAGGCTTCAAAAGAGCTTGGGCAGGAGGCAATCATTCAGGGGAAATTGAACGGGCGAGTAGCATTGATCACCGGCGCAGCTTCGGGGATTGGACATGCTTCTGCGGAGTTGTTTGCGCGCGAGGGCGCGCGAGTTCTTGCGGTCGATCTTCCAGGCGTAGCTTGCACCTTTTCCAGCAAGCGGATCGAGCTGTTCGAGATTGATGTGGCCGCGGAGGACGCCCCAGCCCGGATCAGGCAAGCCATCGCAGAACGTTATGGAACACTCGATATCGTTTTCAACAATGCCGCCATAGATCGCCGCATGGCGATTGGGGAAATGGCCGATGCGTTTTGGGACGAAATGTTTTCCGTAACGCTTCGCTCGGGCTTCAGGATCGTGCGCGATCTTCTGCCCTTGTTACGGCAATCACCAGCGGGGCGTATCATTTCGACGTCCAGCATGGCGGCTTTGCGCGCAGTTCCTCAGCAATCAGCCTATTCGGCGGCGAAGGCAGGCATGATCGCCCTTGCCCGCGGCATGGCGCTCGAACTAGGCCCAGACGGGATCACCTCCAACGTCATTCTGCCGGGGCCGGTCGTCACCGGGATGACCAAAGGCCTTATGGATCCCGATCGCGCAGCAAGCTGGATTG
>JAYVNC010000062.1:0-6699 GCA_043758655.1 Novosphingobium sp. | reverse complement strand
GCCTGTTCCTCACCCGCCTGCTGGCGCTGTTCGATGCGGGCAAGTTGGCTTCTTCGGCACCATGGCGGGACTAGCGACACGCAAGGCGTTCCTGCGCCACCTCGCGCCGGTCCGCAGCAAGCGCTGGGTCGTTTACGCCAAGCCACCTTGTGCAGGGCCGCAGGCGGTGCTGGCCTATCTCTCGCGCTACACCCACCGTGTCGCTATATCGAACCGGCGCCTCCTCGCGTTCGAGAGCCAAGGGGTCACGTTCGGCTACAAGGATTATCGCCGCAGTCGTTCCGGAGCCGAATAGTAGCTCCTGACAGCTGCCATTTGTTCATCCACGCTAGATTCGGGTAGGCACTCGCCGAAAGGGCCAATCGATCAGTTGGCTGGAAGTGGACGGCTGACGCGGTGACTGGAATGAAGAAAGTCGGCACAAACCCGTCAGTGAAAGTCCCTTGAACGTGGCAACACTCGCACATTACGTGGGTGACCCCGATGACTGTGGTGGCGCGGATCGGGATCGCCGCCCACGCCAGTGGAAACGGGCGGCGCGAGCTTTGCCGATGATGTGTCAGTCAGGCCGTCGAGCATATATGTGGCGTCGGTGATGCGCTTGGCCATCAGGTGAACGACACCTTCCTTGCTGCGCTGTACCTCTCCCTCCACCACCATCAGCCGCGCCGCCATCACCGCGCGGCGTTGCCGCTCCATGTCGCGCGCCCACAGCAGGGCGTTGGTGATCCCGGTTTCGTCTTCCAGTGTGATGAAGACGGCGTTACCCTTGCCGGGGCGCTGGCGGATCAGCACCACGCCCGCTGTTTTGACCCATGCACCATCCTTCACCGCATAGGTGGCCTCACAAGAGATTATCCCCTGCCGGGCAAACTGTTCTCGTAAGAACTGCATCGGATGACCTTTCAAGGACAGTCGCACCGTCTGGTAATCGGCGACCACCTCTTCGCTGAGCGGCATCGGCGGCAGCGCCATGTCTGCTTCCGTGCCCAGTTCGGGCGCATCGAGCGCGGCGAACAGCGGCAGTTGCTGGGGCTGTATCCGGCGCACTTCCCAACCTCCCTCGCGCCGGTTCTGCCCGATGGAACCCAAGGCATCAGCATCGGCGAGCAGGCTCAGTGCGGTGGGTGAAAGCTCCGCACGCCGTGCCATATCCTCAAGTCCGGCAAATGGCGCAGCCGCGCGCGCGGCAACCACCGCATCAGCCCAAGCCTGACGAAACCCGTCAATCCGCCGGAAACCAAGCCGCAGCCGCAGCGGGTTTTCCAGACTGTTGTCCCACGTACTCGCATTGACATCGGCCGGCAGAACATCGACGCCATGCTCGCGCGCATCGCGCACCAGCTGCGCAGGCGCATAGAACCCCATCGGTTGTGCATTAAGCAGCGCGCAGGTAAACACTGCCGGGAAATGGCATTTGAGCCAGGCCGAAACATAGGCAAGCCAGGCAAAGGCCTGCGCATGGCTTTCAGGGAAGCCGTATTCGCCAAAGCCCTTGATCTGATCGAAGCAGCGCACGGCAAAGTCGCGTTCATAACCGCGCCGCGCCATGCCTTCGATCATCTGTTCCTGATAGCGGTGCATGGTGCCAATGTTGCGGAACGTCGCCATGGCACGGCGCAGACCATCGGCTTGCGCGGGAGTAAATTCAGCCGCGACTATGGCCAGCTTCATCGCCTGTTCCTGAAACAGCGGCACGCCCAGCGTCTTTTCCAACACTTCGCGCAACTCGTGTGGATCATGCGGGTGGGCAGGTGAGGGAAACACCACCGCCTCTTCTCCTTTGCGGCGGCGCAGATAGGGATGGACCATGCCGCCCTGAATCGGCCCCGGACGGACAATCGCGACCTGGATGACAAGATCATAAAGGCAGGCGGGCTTCATGCGTGGCAGCATGTTGATCTGCGCACGGCTTTCGACTTGAAAGGTGCCCACGCTGTCGCCCTTTTGCAGCATCGCGTAGGTTGCCGGGTCTTCGCGCGGCACATTGAGGAGATCGTGGTTCCCAAGGCCATGCAGGCGCATCAGGTCAAAGCTCTTGCGGATGCAGGTGAGCATGCCCAGCGCCAGAACATCGACCTTCATCAGCCCGAGCGCGTCAATGTCATCCTTATCCCATTCGATGAAAGTGCGGTCAGGCATCACCGCATTATGGATCGGCACCAGCTCATCCAGCCGCCCTTCTGTGAGGACAAAACCGCCGCTGTGTTGCGAGAGATGGCGCGGGGTTTCAAGCAATTGATCGACGAGATATTTAAGCCGGACCATTTCAGGATTGGCGGCGTCCATGCCTGCCTCAGCCAATCGTGCCTCGGGCATTTCGGAACTTCCCCAACTGCCCCATATGGTGCCCGACAGCCGCGTGGTAATATCCTCGCTCAGTCCCAGTGCCTTACCTACTTCACGGATCGCGCTGCGCTGGCGGTAGTGGATGACGGTGGCGGCGATTCCGGCCCGTGTCCGACCATAGCTGCGATAGATATACTGCATCACCTCCTCACGTCGCTCGTGCTCGAAATCGACGTCGATGTCGGGTGGTTCGTTGCGTTCCTCCGACAGGAAACGTGAAAACAGCAGCTTCTCCTTTACCGGATCAATTGGAGTGACACCCAGCAGCCAGCAAACCACCGAATTAGCCGCAGAGCCGCGCCCCTGACACAGGATCGGCGGATCAAGGCTGCGGGCATAGCGGACGAGATCGTGGACGGTCAGGAAGTAAGAGGCATATTTCCGGTCACGGATCAGGGCGAACTCCTCCTGAATTGTCTTTTGATAAGCGTCAGGAACCCCTTCCGGGAAACGCTGCCGCGCGCTCCCCAGCACCAGATGCTCCAGCCAGTCCTGCGGTGCCCAACCTTCTGGCACCGGCTCATGTGGATATTCGTAAGCCAGATCATCAAGGGTGAACTTGAGGCGGGCGAGCAGGTCTGTCGTCGCCGCAATGACTTCCGGGCAGGAGCGAAACAGGCGGGACATCTCCTGTGGGGTTTTCAGGTGTCGCTCGGCATTGGCTTGCAGCAGCTTGCCCACGCTGTGCACCGTTGTCCCCTCGCGAATGCAGGTGATGATGTCGTGTAACTGACGCGCGCCGGGCGTCGCGTAAAGCGCATCATTGCTGGCAATCAGAGGGACACCGGTTTCAGCGCTGATCGCCTGAAGATGGGCAAGAACACGGGCATCCTTGCCACCGCGCGGCATTGTCGCCACCAGCCACAGATGCGGCGTAACGGCGCGGAGCCGGTGCAGCAGTTTCGTGTCCGCGCCGATTGAGATCAGCGCCAAGCCTTCGATATGCTCCAGCAAGTCATCCAGATTGAGGATGCAATCGCCCTTCTCCGCGCGACGATTGCCCAGAGTCAGCAATCGGGTCAGTTGCCCCCAGCCAAAGCGCGTCAAGGGATAGGCGATCACATCGGGGGTGCCATCGGCAAACACCAGTCGTGTGCCGACCGCCAGCTGGAACCCCGCCGCCTTTGCACCAGAATCCTTCCACGCAACATGCGCGCGCACCACACCGGCAACCGTGTTGCGATCAGCAATCCCGATGCCGCCCATGCCGAGCTGCCATGCGCGCATGACCATGTCGCCAGGATGCGATGCCCCGCGCAGGAAGCTGTAATTGCTTGCGGCGATAAGCTCGGCGAATGGAAGGGGATCGTTCACGCAAACAGTCCGTGGATGAACCAGCGCGGGGTCTGCGCCTCATCGTAAAGCCCATGGCGGAATATCCAGTAGCGCCGCCCCATGCTGTCCTCGATCCGGTAATAATCGCGCGTCAGCCCGCCTTTGCCGGGTTCATGCCCGGCCTTGCGCCGCCACCATTCGGCGGCAATCCGTTCGGGTCCTTCGGACAGGCGCACATCGTGCATTTCGCGCCGCCAGCGAAAGCGGTGTGGCGGCCCGTCGGGCACTTCGGCAATCGCTTCTATCGGCTGGGGCGGATCGAACAGGAACAGCGGACGCGGTGATGCTTCGGGCGGAGGAGAGGGCCAGAGTGGTGGTATGGGTGTCTGCATCGCCGGAAGCGCACACTGGGCGATCTCGGGAATATGTGTGTCCTGCGAGGCAAGCCGCACAACATTGTCCTCACCTAGCCGCACAGTCAGCCGATCCATCAGCGCGGCAACACTATCCTGTGGCGGTGCGCCCTCGTCTTCGGTATCGAGTTGGCGCTCGGCAAGCGGATAGGTCCGCGAAATGGCAAGGCGCACAGCATCGAAGCCAAAACCGGGATCAAGCGGATCACTCAGCACCTCGATCCGCTCGCGAAACAGCCGCATGACCACAGCGGGATCGCGTACCGGCAGTGTTGTTACGACGCTTAGCGCCCGCATGGCCCCATCGCTGCGGCACAGCGTTGCGGTGAAACGCCGCCCGCCCGCCTTGCGCTCCTCAAGTTGCACCGCCGCCGTGCCAAGCAGCTCCTCGATCACTTCCAGCGCATCATCGGTGCGGGCAATCGGTTCGGCAAAGCGGCGTTCAAAGTGCAGGCGCGGCAAAGCGCGGCGCGGGATGATCGGCGCATCAGCCTCGCCCAATATCTGCCTTAGCCGCATGACCGCCGCCTCGCCAAATCGCGCAGCAATCGCCGCCAGCGGGCGCTGGGCGAGATCGTCGATGCGGTTCAGGCCTGCGCGCCGCAAGGCTGTGGTTGCTGCTGGATCGAGTTCCAGTGCGGCAACGGGAAGCTGCCGGATCGCCGCCTGCTCATCCTCGTTGGAATTGCTGCCATAGCGCGCCAGTACCCGCGCTGCTGCTGCATTGCTGCCAAAGGCATGGTGCATTGTCAGGCCAACCGCTTTGCGCACCTGCCCCACCAGCGCAGTTTCATCGGTAATCAGGTGCATGCAGCCAGTCATGTCGAGCATGATCCCATCGGGTTCATCCAGCGCCACCATCGGGGTGAATGCGCCAAGCCGCGCTGCGATCTGCTTAAGGAACCGTGTATCGCCCTGCGGATCGTGCGTTTCCACCGCAAGGCCGGGTACACGCGCCCGTGCATCGGCCAGTGTCAGCCCCGCCTGCAAGCCAAGCCGTGCAGCGCCTGCATCAATCGCCACCAGCCGCAGTGCACCCTTGACCTTGCAGGCCAATACCAACGGTTCAGGCAGCCCGGGAGAGCCCTGTTGCACCCGCTCGCAGGCCAGATAGGGGAACCACAGTGCCAGACAGCGCCGCTTCCCTGAAGTGCTCATGTGTCATGTCCCATTCCAAGCGCCAGCGCATGCCAGCGGGGCCGCCGCGCTGGCGGAGCAGTTCGACGTCGATTGCCGGAAGCCCCGGCGCATTGGCGGCAAGCGCGGTTGAAGGTGCAGATGTCACCCGCCAGCGCGTCTGCGCAGAGCTGGGCTGCTCCTGTGCATCGCCGCGCATAACCAGCACGGTCACGCCTGATCGCTCAGCCGCAAGCGAGAACCGCCTGCTCGCGGTCAGATTCCATTCTGGGCAAGGCCCCCATGTTTCCAGCAGCACGATAGAAATGCCCCGGCAACGCGTCGCATCCACGCTGGCCCGCAGCAATTCCAGCGTATCCTTGGCCTGAGCGAACAGCAGCCGATCAGGCGCAATGCCCAGCGCGATCAGCCCTTCGCCGTAGAGAAATGCGGGCAGGTGGCGTTTAGCAGAGCGGATGACCAGAACGGCACCTTCCTGCGCCCCAGCCTTCGCCTCCTCTTTCACATCACCCAGCATGGTCAGCGCAAAGGCGATGGCCGCTGCCCAATCATCAGGCGCAGCATAAACTTCATGCAAGCAGCCTAGAGTCCTAGCCTGTGCAGGCAAGGCGTTGCAGGCATGCAGCCCGTTCCCACGGATAGGCGGCGCAGATGTTTTCTCGAATCGCATATGTTCTATATATGTTCCATTCACCTCGCCCTGCAAGTTCGAAATGAAAGGCGGGTTCCAAGTGAGCATGATTGACGCTGAAGCGGCATCTATTGGGCGCTAATCGGGCGTTCACGCAGATAAAGCAATCATGGCAGATTTCGCCAACGAGTACGAACCCGCTGGCGCGGGAATGGTACATTCGGCAACAGTACCGTGTCATTCGCAACAGCCCAAATGCTAACATCGGCAAGATAGCGTCATCCAATTGCAGGTGCCAAGCACGACATCAGCGACTTGAACAAACGGCGATGTCGGGAAGCGCCTGAGATCGAGTGAATGACCAAACTTAGCCGCATACCTTGCGTTATGTGATTTCGGCAGGTGATTAGTTAGGTATTTCAAAGAGGCCGCTAAGCTAACGAAACCAGAACACAGAGTATCGCTTCACACGGCCGCAAAATTAAGCAATAATCACGGAATGAAACGCATCGCCATTTTTCTCGACGGAACGTGGAACAATCTCGAAAACAACACAAATGTTTGGCGACTGAGGTCACTGTGTGATCCGAGCGCGTCAAACCAGATCACATATTATAGCTGTTCCCCGTCAGCAATAACTTCAAGCCATTGCGCCTTACTGGCCTGAACCAGATCATCCGTCTCTTCTGAACTTACAATATCCACGCCGACGACGCTGGCGCCGTGAGCGGCGAGACCGGCAGCAATGGCCTGCCCGATGCCGCACGCCGCCCCCGTCACGATCGCTACCCGCCCTTGTTCCCCGTCAGCACCTATGAGACAGATATGCGGTATTGAGCAGAGGAGGGTTTTGGTTTCATCGTAGTGACGAAGGAACGAAGATGAGACCAAAAC
>JAYVNC010000061.1:0-6713 GCA_043758655.1 Novosphingobium sp. | reverse complement strand
CGGCTTTACCAATCGGACTGGCTGATGCGGCAATACGATTACACCGCCGAAGAGGTGCAGCAGGCCGCCGATCCGGGGGGAATGCTGCCGCTCGATATCGATCCCAAGCTCGCCTGGGCCCTGCGGTTTCGCGAGCGCTTCCCGGTCGATATCAACCGCGCGCCGCGAGAAATGCTGTTGCGGGTGCCGGGGCTGGGCGTGCGCGCGGTGGGCAATGTTTTGCGCGCGCGGCGGTACAAGCAATTGCGGCTGGAGGATCTGGCGCGGGTCACGCTTTCGCTCACCAAAATTATGCCGTTCATTGTCGCAGTCGATTGGCGGCCGACGTTGCTGATTGACCGGGCCGATCTGCGCGAACGTCTGTCGCCCAAGCCGCAGCATACCCAGCTTGAAATGTTCGATGCGCCGTGATGACAGCAATTGATTTCGCAGGCTGGCGTGAGGAGGCGCGCGCAAGGGTGGAGCGGGGTATCGTGCCTGACGCAACGTCATGGTCAGGCGGGGGGCTGTTCGATGGCCTCGAACCGGCGCGTTCAACCCTAACACAGCGCGTGAGGGTTCCCGCCGTTTTCATGCCGCTCGCCGAATTGGTGTTCATGCACCGCAGCGAAAAACGATTAGACCTGCTGTACCGTCTGCTGTGGCGGTTGCAGGATGCGCGCGGCCTGCTTGATGATCCGACCGACAGCGATGTCGTTCAGGCCGCGCTGCTCGCCAAGGCCGTGCGGCGTGATATTCACAAGATGCGCGCCTTTGTGCGGTTCCGCGAGGCGGTGAGCGAAGGCGGCGCGCGACATTATGCCGCATGGTTTGAACCCGATCATCTCATCGTCGCTGCCAATGCGGGTTTTTTCGTGCGGCGCTTTGCCCAGATGCGCTGGTCAATTTTGACGCCCGACCTGTGCTTGCACTGGGACGGTGAAGACTGCGCTGAATCGCCCGGCGTGGCCCGTCCTGCTGGCCTCGAAGGCGATCCGGCTGAGAATTTGTGGTGCAGTTATTATGCCTCCACCTTCAACCCGGCGCGGCTCAAAACCAAGGCGATGCTCAAAGAAATGCCGCGCCGGTTCTGGAAGAATATGCCCGAAGCGCGGCTGATTCCCGGGCTGATAGCAGGCGCTCAGGCGCGCGAGGCGGCGATGATTGCGATTGGCGCTGCACCAGCGTCACCCGAGGTTTCTACGTTCGCTGATCTGCGCTGCGCGGTTGACGTCTGCACGCGCTGCCCGATTCATTGCCATGCAACCCAGGCGGTTCACGGCGAAGGGCCGGGCGATGCGCCGATCATGATTATTGGCGAGCAGCCGGGTGATCAGGAAGATTTGAGCGGACGCCCGTTCGTCGGACCCGCCGGGCAGGTGCTCGATCAGGCGCTCAGCGCAGCCGGGATTGATCGCGGCGGGGCTTATCTCACCAATGCAGTCAAACATTTCAAGCACGAGCGCCGCGGCAAAATTCGGCTGCACCAAACGCCCACCGCCGGTGAGATTGACCATTGCCGCTGGTGGCTCGATGCCGAACGGCGGCTGGTCCGCCCGCGAACGATCATCGCGCTGGGAGCCAGTGCAGCGCGCGGGGTGCTCGGCAAGACGGTCAACGTCACGCAGGCGCGGGAGGCACCGATAATTCTCCCCGATGGCAGTGCGCTGCGGGTGACCGTGCACCCATCTCACATCCTTCGCCTGCCAACCGAGCGGCAGCACCCGGCGACTGCCGACTTTATCCGTGATCTGGCTTTGGCCCGGGGCTGAGGTCAAGCGCGAAAATGGAACCAATTCCAATCTCCTCGGTTTTGGCTACGTCACGTTTTTTGCGCGACAGTCTCAGGAGCAACATAATGGGGAATGCCACAAAAGCCTCCGCGCACGTGGCGCAGGCCGCCAAGCACGATAGCGTCGCCAAGGCCAAGCGGATCGCGCCAGATGTCGCTGCCAATATTGGCGCGACGCCGCCAACCAAATATCGCGGCAATCCTGAAATTTTTGGCCGTCTGGTAGAAGATCACGACCGCCACCGTGCGCTGTTCGCGATGATCGAGGCGACCGAAGGCAAATCGGCCGACCGGATCAAATTGTTCAAGGAACTAACGCTTGAGCTCAAAGCGCACGCTGCGGCGGAAGAGCAGGCGCTGTGGTCGACTGTGCTGCGCGATCCCAAGACTACCGAAGTCGCGCGGCACGCAATTTCCGAACACAAGACAATGGATAAGATGCTGCTCGATCTGGCCGCGCGCGACATGGCGTCGAGCGGCTGGCTCAAGCGGTTCGCCGCGCTCAAGGAAGAGTTCCTCGATCACATTAAGGAAGAGGAACAGGAACAGTTTTCTGCTGCCGAAAAGCGGCTGAGCCAGAAGGATTTGCGCTATATGCGCACGGTTTTCAGCCGCCGGAAAAAGGAAGAAAAAGCTGCCGCCAAGATGGAGAAAAAAATCAGACTGAAGGCGATAAAATAATTTTTATAGACCGGGAACGATTGGTTCGCATCAAACGTTTTACCAGTATTACAAGCCCTCAATGCTGGCGCTGCTTCGCCCCCCGACCCTTTAAAGCAGCGGCAACGGCTTGGAACATGGCTCCCGACATCTCCGGATGTCGGGAGTTTTTTTGTGCTCGCCCGGTGCTACATGGCTGGGCAAAGCAAAACCCCCGTCCGTTTCCGGTCGGGGGCCTAGTCACTCGCAATTGGTTAGGCCTAGATCAGGCCGCTTTTGTCGCTGTTGTGTCAGAGGCTTTGGCGTTCGACTTGGGACTGCGTGTCCGCTTCGGACTGGCAGGTTTGGCAGAGGCGCGTTTGGTCTGCTTATCCTTGGCCAGGTAACGCAAGGCCGCGCCTGCGCCGAGTATCGCCAGCGTCACCGGAAATGAGCGCATCGCCAGCCGCACACCAACGGCATAGAGCCCGGTGCGGAACAGCGGATTGTCGCCGCCCAACTTGGCAAATTTGTCACCCAAGGCGTTGGAAAAGGCAGTTTTTGCAAATACATTCATGGTGGTTACCTTCAAAATATCTAAGATGGCGGCTCAGCTAGACCGCGAGATCAAATTCTTGATTTGTGAAACGCGCGACACATTTTTACGAGCGTCACAGCGCGCCTCCACAGAAGGATAATCGGCCTGCATCGCTGCGGGTGAACCAAGGACGGCTTCATAGCCGCGCTTGCACTGCTGCATTGAGGAAAACATTTGAACCGGCGCGTCGAGTATCTGGCAATCGGCTCCGTCGTCAGAGCATCCCAGCAAAACGAGTGCGAATACCAACGGATGGGCCATGTCGGATTTCCTTTGTCGCGAGGCGAAACAGGCTGCCAATAACGCCAGACTTTAGGCGCTCTTGCCTTCTGCGGCGGCTTGGCGGGCGGCTTCGAGTTCGTCGGCTTCGGGGCCGTCAACGGCGTTCGCAGCCTCACGCGCCTTGGCTTCGACCTTGCCAGACTTGGCGAATGCCGCCTGCGTATCGTCGAATGTCTTGGCGGCTTCGTAGTTGCCTTCGCCCTGATTTTTATCGCTGGAGGTCATCGAAATTCTCCGTGGTTTGTGGCTGGCCGCAATTTGTGCGGGCCTCACAAACTAAAACACCGGCCAAGGCATGGCGTTCCAGTTGACGGGAAAAAAGTTGTAACTGCTTCTAAAAGCTATGCCGCCGACTCGCTGCTCGTGCGGCCTCCGGCGCTGATCTTGGGCTCAGAAAACAAGGGTTCGCCCAGCACAAAGCCGATCAGGTTCGGCCTGCCGACATAATCAAGCATTACCGACAGGATCAGCAGCAGCGGCCCCGCCAGCAGCGCCCCGGCCACGCCCCACACCCACGAAAAGAAAATCAGGCTCGCCAGAATGGCCACCGGGCTGACCGCCAGCCGCTTTCCCATAATGATCGGCGTTACCGCATTGGCCTCAACCGCATGGAGTACTCCGTAGCAAATCGTCGGCGCAATCGCCCAGCCGAGCGGGGCATCGCTGCCCAATCCAAACAACGCGAGCAGGCCGATCATCGTCAGCGGCCCAATATAGGGGAGCAAGTTGAAAATCGCCGCGAGGCCGCCCCACATTAGCGGCATATTCCAGCCAAATCCCCAAGCGCCGAGCGCGACAATGACCCCCACCGCGCCCGCTACCGCAACGTTGGTGATAAAATAGGTACCGATCTGCGACTGCATTTCACGCAGCACCGCGGCCGCCCGCAGCGATCCGGCAAAGTCATCGCGCTCAACCAGAATGTGCCGCCGCACCCGCAGCCGCGCTTCGAGCATAAAGTAGGTGAGCAGCAGCGTCAGCACGCCCTCGAGCAACACCCCCGGGGTTTGCAGCAGCATATCTTTGATTGACCCGCCCGAGCTGACCACCACAGCGCTCGACCCGCCCTTGTTAATCATCGAGCTGAAATTATCCGCCGCGCGCATGATCCGCCCAAACATGCCGGAAATAACCTGAATCCGTTGGCTGAGGCGGTTGACGATCTCGGGTAGACTGTCGATCAGGCCGAAGGCGGGCTGGACGACGAGCGCCACCGCCAAGACAATCAACGCCACCATCATCGCCACTGCCAGCAGCGAAGCGAGCGAATTGGGGATGCCTTTGGCGCCAAACCAATCGGCAACGCGTGCGAGAGCAAGGTGCAGCACCAGCGCGGCGACCAGCGGCAGGATGAACCCTGCGCCAGCGCGCAGCACGAACGGCAGCGCGAGAAACAGCCCTAGTCCCAAGACCAGCAATATGCCTGAAGACAGCCGGTCGCGCTTAGCATCGGCGGCCGCGTGATCGAATTCGGGTTCTGCCATGGCTTCAGCGGAGGGGCGCTTCATTCGCCGGTCGCTAAACCAGCGCCGGGGTCAAGCTGCTCGTTGCTGGCAATAATCAAGGCCAGCTGCGCGCGCCCGCGCGATACGCGGCTTTTCATCGTCCCGGGGGCGACGCCGCAAATCGCTGCGGCCTCGTCATAAGAAAGTCCGCCTGCACCCACCAGTAGCAAGGCTTCACGCCGATCATCAGGCAGCCGGTTAAGCGCCGCTTGCAGATCATTCACATGAACGCCGTCTTCCTGATTGGCCACCACCGGCGCATCGGCCTCCAGCCCCTCAACATAGGTCATATCCTTGCGCCGCTGCTGGCGCAGAAAGTTGAGAAAGTGATTGCGCATGATGGTGAAGGTCCAAGCCTTCATATTGGTGCCTTGGGCAAAACTGTCGCGCGCAGTCCAGGCGCGCATCACCGTTTCCTGCACCAGATCATCAGCCTGATCGGGCCGTCCGCACAGTCCGCGCGAGAAAGCGCGCAGGTGCGGCAATAGGCTTACCAGCTGGGCTTTAAACGCATCGCCGTCTGTGCGCGGTAATTCCTGTTGGTCCGCCTGCACCCCAGCCATCGTCATCTCACGACTGGTCGAGCTTCTTGAGCAGCGCTTCGAAATGATCGGGCAGCGGCTCGGCCACGACGTTATCATAAAGCTTTCGCAGACCTTCAGCCCAACCGGGTTCGCGCGACGCGCGATCCTTGTCAGAGCGGGGGCTCTTCGAAGGCGGGTTAGGTTTATCGGGTTTGCTCACCGTTTGCTCCAAGCGGCATCACGCCACATTAATGCTTGATTGCGTTAAGCATGGTGCCTTGCAATAACAATACTAGGAACAACCCAAAACCCTCTAAGTTCCCCAAAACCTGCTGAATGTTCTAAACAAAATGTCGGCGGGTGCCGCTTAGTGGTAACAATTGTATCAGCGCGATTACTCCATGGCAGAGTAGCAACACAACCGGGTTGAAAAACTGGCGTGGATTTCGGGTTTCCCGAGCGCCATTCTGCTCACCGTACTCTCTGACAGCAACGCGGCCCATCATCAACGCGGCGATCAATGATAATTGACCAAGGGTGATTGGCACCAGCCAAATCCCGGATTAACCGGCGAGGCTTTTGCTACCGAAGAACAGCGCCTGACTGATCGTGGCGCGCACGGTTTCATCGCGGAAGGGCTTGGTCACCAGATAGGTCGGCTCAGGGCGCTGCCCGGTGAGCATCCTCTCCGGGTATGCGGTGATGAATACCACCGGGATGTCGGACAGCCGCAAAATTTCCTCAACCGCGTCAATTCCTGAGCTGCCATCGGCAAGCTGGATGTCGGCGAGCACCAGTCCGGATGCGTGGGCCTCGTAAGCCTTTATCGCCTGATCGCGGGTTGCTGCGGTGGCGACCACGGCATGACCAATTTCGCCGACGATGGCTTCCAGCTGCATAGCAATCAGCGGCTCGTCTTCAATAATCAGTACGCGCGTGGCGGATTCGCCTTCAATTTCGGCAAGGGCTTGCGCAATCAGCTCGCTAATTTCTAGCGGTGATACACCGAGCACTTCGCCCGCATCCTCTGCGGAAAATTCCTCGAGCGTCGTCAACAACAAAGCCTGACGGTGGACTGGTGAAACGGCCTTCAGCCGGTCACCCGCAGCCAGCTCGGCTTTGGTGCTTTGGCCCGAATCGGCGTCAACCTCAACGTGGGCCTCTGACCATATCCGGGTGAAGCAGCGATAGAGTTCGATCCGGCTGGCGACGATCTGATCGCGCAAGGCGGAATCGAGAACCGCCGCTTCGAGCAGTTCGCGCACATAGGCATCGCCCGATGCCTGCGATCCACACAACGCGCGTGCATAGCGCCGCAGCAAAGGCAGAAGATCCACCAGTTTCTGTTCTGATGCCATGTCGCTTTATGTTCTTTCCCAAACCCTGAATGGCTC
>JAYVNC010000060.1:0-6740 GCA_043758655.1 Novosphingobium sp. | reverse complement strand
TCATGCTGAGCCTGTCGAAGCACCCGCGCTACCTTACCCCCGCGCGCTTCTAATCGCCGCCCCAGCCGCGAACGGTGCAACGGCCAATAAAACCAAACTAGCCGCCCCAGCCAGAGCCAACCCGCTTGCCCCGCCACTCGCCAGACTGCCCGCGCCGAATACCAGTATTGGCACGGCGAGCGGGACAACCAGCAGGCCTCCCAAAGCTGCGCCGCCTCGTAATCCCGCCGTCAGTGCGGCAACCGTCACCCCCAGCGCGGCCAGCCCCGGCGTGCCCACCAATAGTCCAATTTCAACCACCCGCAGCGTTTCGCCATCAATCCCCAGCAGCGCGGCAGCGGGCAGCGCGGCGAGCATCAGCGGCGGGCCAAAGCTCAGCCAGTGCGCGATGATCCGGGTCAGCGCGATCCATTCCTCGGAAATCCCGCGCAGGGCCCATTGATCGAACATGCCAAGTTCAAGATCAGGCTCGATCAGCCGGTCAATCGGCAGGACTGCCGCGAGCAGCGCCGCGACCCAGATAACCCCGCCGCCAGTCTTCGCCAGCAGCACAGGATCGGGGCCGACCGCGAAAGGAAACAGCATGGCGACCGCGAGGAAGAACAGCACCGGCAACATCGCCCCGCCGCGCCTTCCGCCCTGCAGGAGCAACCGCACATCGCGCCGCAGAATGGCGAATAACGCGCTCACGCCGGATGGTCCCGCAAGTCGAGCACAGTCGCGCCGGGCATGGCGATAGATTGGTGCGAGGCGACCAAGGCGATCCCGCCTGCCCCTCGATGCTCAGCGATCAATTCCTCAAGCAGCGCGGCCCCTTGCGCGTCGAGTCCATTAAGCGGTTCATCGAGCAGCCAGTTCTCCGCGTCTTGCCCAAGCAGCCGCGCGAAGGCGGCGCGTTTGCGCTGGCCGGTTGAAAGGTAGCGCACCGGCACATCGAGCAGCGGCTCCAGCCCGAGCCGCGTGAGGTAACTATCCTTCGTCCCGTCAATCGCCCGCCAGAAATCGAGCGCCTTGCCCAGCGGAAGATGTTCATCGAGTGCGGGTTTGCCGTCGATAAACCCAAGGCTGCCTTGCCATGTGATCACCGGTTCATTGCCGTTGCGATAGGGTGAGATGAACCCCGCGAGCATCCGCAGCAGCGAAGTCTTGCCGATGCCGTTCGGTCCGACAAGGTGCAGCGCCTCGCCAGCTTCCAACCGCAGGTCGAGCCCGCCGAACAGCAGCCGATCACCCCGGCGGCAGGTCAGATTGCGGGCGGAAAGGCTGCTGGCTTGCATGGCTTTGCCGATAGGGGAAAGCTGGGGGACTGCCAAGTTGCGCACCATCCCCCGGCAATTGCCAAGCGCATACCGGCAGGCTAGCCTTGCCGGAATAAACAAGAGGGGGAGGCTGTTGTGCGGGAAAACGGACGGCTGTTGCGCGTTCTGGGGGTTGCCTTTGGCCTTGCCGCTGTGGTCGGGTCGATGGTCGGGCAGGGTATCCTGCGAACCCCCGGACTGGTTGCCGCAGCGGTGCACTCCCCGGCGCTGATTATTGCGACATGGTTGCTTGGCGGGCTCGCGGCCGTGGTCGGCGCGCTTGCCTATATCGAACTTGGCGCGGCAATACCTTCGGCCGGCGGTCCCTATGACTATGCCGAAAAGGCTTTCGGCAGGCTTCCGGCTGCGCTGACCGGGTGGACCCTGCTGCTGGCAATGGTCGCATCGACCGCAGGGGTTGCCTATGTGACAGGCGAATATGTTGTGCGGCTCGGCGGAATGACGGGCGTTCCACCGGCGGTGCCAGCGCTGGTCGCGGTGGCGCTGTTCTGGGGCCTCAACATGTCTGGAACGCGGGCTTCGGGCAAGGTGCAGGTGGTGTTTTCGGCGCTCAAGGGCGGCATCTTGGTCGCTTTGGTGATAGCCCTGTTCATGTTTACTGGCCGCGAGCCGTCAACTGCTCCAGCCCCGCCGATTGTCGGCCCGGTCGGCATCGCGGGCCTTGCGCTCGCCATGCGACTGATCGTCAGCACCTATAACGGCTGGCAGGATATCGCGCTCTACTGCGAGGAGTTGGACGATCCCGGGCGCTCGCTGCCAAGGTCGATGTTTGGCGGACTGGCGGCGGTGATGGGCATCTATGTGTTTTTCAATCTGGCGCTGCTCCACGTGCTCACCCCGGCGCAAATGGCGGCGTCGAACTTGCCGGGCGCCGATGCCGTGGCACTGCTGCTGGGCAATGCTGCGGGTCAGGCTATGACACTGTTTGGCGTGCTTTCCGTCGCGGCGATCACCAGCCTTTCGATCATGGGCTCTACCCGTATAACCTATGCCATGGCCCGAGGGGGCATGCTGCCACCGGCGCTAGCAAGGGTTTCGCAAAACGGCACACCGCGCGCGGCTCTGGCCTTGGTGGTGCTACTCACCGCGCTGTTCGTGGCGTCCGGCACCTATGATACGCTGAGCTCGACTTCGACATCGCTGTACCAAATGGCCGTGGTCGCTGTGCTTTTATCGGCGGTCCAGCTGCGCCGCACCCATCCCGATATGCTGCGCCCTTACCGGATGCCGTGGTATCCGGTGACGATTACTCTGGCACTGATCGCCAATGTGGCCTTGCTGGTTGCCTTTATCTATGATGATCCGTTCAATGCCCTGATCGGCCTTGGCATTGTATTTGGCTTAATGCTGGTGTGGCTGATGATTGACCGCTCGCACGGGCGCGTTTCGGAGAATAGCTGATGCCCCTTGCCCGCCTTACCGATGCCAAGCGCGATGCCCTGCTCGCCGCCTGCCCCGAGTGGAGTCTGCGCAAAGATGGCCTCGCCATCGAACGCGACTTGAAGTTCGCTGACTTCAACGCGGCATTCGGCTTTATGACCCGCGTCGCTCTTTATGCGGACAAGGCCGATCATCACCCCGAATGGTCAAATGTGTACAACAAAGTGCAGATCACCCTGACGACGCACGACGCCGGCGGCCTGAGCCAGCGTGATGCCGATATGGCTAAGGCGATTGACGGGTTTCTGTCAGCCTAGGCCGCCACAGTGCAGGATTACTGCCGCTGCACATTCAGGAATCAATGTGAAAAGCTGAACGGCGGCTGCAAGCGCAGCTCAGAAACCGTTCAACTAGCAAAGCATATTTCAGCCGTGTCAGACTTAGGGTCAGACTTAGGAGGTTAGTGATGCGTAAATTGGCAGTGACATTGATAGCAGGCGCAGCGATGATCGGCGTCGCCGCTCCCGCGATGGCGCAGAATTATGGCTGGAATAACTATAATCGCCATGATCAGCAGCATGATCGGCTGGATGATCGGCATGATGATGTGCACGATCAGCTCGACGCTGAACATGAGGCGGCCCATGAAGAAGGTCTAAACCGCTGGGAGCACAGAGAACTGCACCGCGATCTCGATTATGCGCACGCCCGTGCCGATTATCAGATTGCCCGCCAGCATGAGCGCAACCATCGCCGTGACCAGTGGCGCCGGTATTATCAGCAGCGCGGATATGGCAACCAACGCGGTGGAATTAACTTCAACTTCGGTTGGTAATTACAGTGTGGGTACCGTCCGTCGCAGTGCGGCGGGCGGTAGCTGTCGCTGATTTGGCGACAACCATTTGTCAGGAAATAAGATGATTTTTTCCCGCACCCTCGCAGCAGCGGCGTTGATCGCCGGTCTCGCCCTCGCCGGGACGGCTCAGGCCCACCCGAAATTGCTTTCGACGACGCCCGCCGCCAACAGTGCGGTGGCGAAACCGATCAAAATCGCGCTGAAATTCAGCGAGACGCTGATCGCGCCGATGTCTGCGGCGGACGTTATTATGACCACGATGCCCGGCATGGCCGCCAAGCCGATGAAGATCAGCGGCGTAACCAGCGCTCTTGCGGCCGATCACAAGACGCTGGTCTTGTCGGTCAAACAGCCGCTGGCCACCGGCACATACCGGGTGAACTGGCACGTGGTCGCTACCGATACGCACCGTGTACAGGGCAGTTTTGCCTTCAGGGTAAAGTAAGAATGCGGTCCCGCTGCGCTTGATCTGGTGCAGCGGGACACGCTGAGGTTTGCGGCGTTAGGGCTTCAACGATCACTAACCATCCAGCCGCCGCATTGCCATCAGCTTCCTTGACCGGGCGCGCAATTTTCCCGGCATCCATTTTGCCGCAAAGGCCATTTGGCGCGCGGTTTTGCCGACCAGATGGTGCACCTTCTTATCATGCACCGCGTCCCACACCGTCTCAGCTGCGACTTCTACGGGGGTGAATTCCATCCCGGCTTTGATAACCGATTCGCGTTTGGAAACATTGCTGTGCTTGTTCGCCGGGCCGACAAGAATTCCCGTATCGATAAAGCTGGGCATCAGCGAGGCGACTTTGATGCCGTCATCCTCCCATTCCAGATCAAGCGCCTCGGTCAGCCCGCGCACCGCAAATTTGGTCGCAGCATAGAGCGCTAGACCGCCCGAACCATAGATCGCCGCTGCGCTTGCGGTGTTGATGAGCGCAGAGCCGGGGGCGCTTTTTTTGAGGTAGGGATAGGCGGCATGCGCGCCGTAAACCACGCCGCGGAAATTGATGTCGATCAGCGCGTCGATCTCGCCCGTTTCCAGCTCGTCGAGCATCCCGCCGGTGCCGATCCCGGCGTTGTTGAACAGAACGTCGATGCGGCCTCCAGCGGCGACAGCGAAGGCGGCCAGCGCTTCGTCCCAAACAGCGCGATCGCGCACATCGAGCCGGTGTTTATAGCACTGGCCCGGCGGGAGCAGCGCCTCGGTTTCATCCATCCCCATCTGGTTGACGTCTGCCAGCCCGATGAACCATCCCTTTGCAGCAAAATACTGCGCAACCGCCCGGCCAATCCCCGAACCGCCGCCGGTGATGAATATCGATTTGCGTTTCATTTTTTATCCTCTCGTCCCGAAGCCGAAGCCTAGACCCAGGCTGTTGGCGGTGTCGAGCAAGTTTTGTTGAGTCATACCAATGACATGAATCGACTCTACCGAGTCTGACTCAGGCTTTCCGATAAGAGGGATTTCTGAACATGCTCGACGACTTCATCGATCAGGATTATTTCGGCGATTATCCTGATATATCAAATATCAAGCGCGAATTCGCGAGCGGCGGCGTGCTGTTTGACTCGGCCGACCTTCTCATCCTCGCCAACGAATTCGCTTGGCGGATGGAAGAACAGGCGATGGCGCTGGGCGGCTGAACCACCGGCGATTTAAAGCGCCGCGTTGTTATAGCAATGCCAGGTGAAAATCGCCGCTGCGCCGCGGTGTGGCCGCCAGCTTTCCGCCAGTTCGCGGGTGCGTTTTTCGGAAGGGCGCTCGTCCAGCCCCAATATCTTGTGCAGGCCCGCTTGCACCGCGAGATCGCCTGCGGGCCAGATGTCTGGGCGGCCTTCAGCGAACAGCAGATAGATTTCGGCCGACCAGCGCCCGATTCCCTTGATCTGGGTGAGCAACGCGATGGCTTCCTCGTCATCGTCGGGCAGGGCATCAAACGTCAGCTCGCCCGAAACCACCATTTCGCACAACGACCGCGCATAGCCCTGTTTCTGGCGCGAAAGCCCGCAGGCGCGCAGTTCATCGAAATGGCTTTCGAGCAGCAGGGTGGCGGAAACTTCCGGCCCCAGATGCGCCTCCAGCTTGCGCCACATCGAAGCCGCCGCCGCCACGCTCACCTGCTGGCCCACAATGGTGCGCAGCAGAGTGGCATACCCCCGCTCACGGATGCGCGCTTCGGGGTAGCCAGCAATGGTAATCGCGCGGGCAATCCCCGGCTCGTTCGCCGCGATAGCGTCGAGTCCCGCTTGTATCGCATTTGCGCTGAGGCCCATTGTGCTCCCTTCCATACTTGCCAAGTTGCACTAGCTTGATTAGCAGCCCGCGCGAAGCCCCGCGAGGGCGAAGCAATGCAAGGATCGATCAATATGGCCAAGCTGGTAATCGTGGGCACCGATGGCGCGGAAACCGAAGTAGACGCCACCGAAGGCTTTTCGGTGATGGAAGCGATCCGCGACAATGGCTTTGATGATCTGCTGGCGCTGTGCGGTGGCTGCTGCTCTTGCGCGACGTGCCATGTGATTGTCGATCCGGCCTTTGCCGACATGTTGCCAGCGATGAGCGAAGATGAGAACGATCTGCTCGATAGTTCAGACCACCGCGTCGAAACGTCACGCCTTTCATGCCAGATCAAGATGAGCGAAGCACTTAATGGCCTCAAGGTCACCATTGCCGAGGCGGATTGAAGCGCCTAGCTTTGCGCGCATGACACCTGCCGCCGTTTCCAACACGCTCGATCTGATCGGTAACACCCCACTCGTCCTGCTTAAAGGACCGAGCGAAGAGGCCGATTGCGAGATTTGGGGCAAATGCGAATTCGCCAATCCCGGAGCCTCGGTTAAAGATCGCGCGGCGCTGTGGATCGTCCGTGATGCCGAGGCGAACGGCACGCTGAAGCCCGGCGGCACGATTGTTGAAGGCACCGCAGGCAATACAGGAATTGGCCTTGCGCTGGTCGCCAATGCGCTGGGTTACAAGACGATTATCGTCATGCCCGAAACCCAAAGCCGCGAGAAGATGGACACCTTGCGCGCGCTGGGGGCCGAACTGGTGCTGGTCCCCGCCGCGCCTTATTCGAACCCCGGTCATTTCGTCCACACATCAAGGCGGCTGGCGGCAGAAACGCCCGGCGCAGTCTGGGCCAACCAGTTTGATAATGTCGCCAACCGCAAGGCGCATATTGAAAGCA
>JAYVNC010000059.1:0-6740 GCA_043758655.1 Novosphingobium sp. | reverse complement strand
ATGGTTTGCTGCCAGACCTGACGCTGCTGTTTGACGTCTCGCCGGAAACCAGCGCGGCACGGCTGGCGCTGCGCGATGGTGACGCAGCTGATAGGATTGGCGGCAGGCCTGAAGCTTTCCATGCTGCGGTTTCCGCCGCATTTAATCGCTTCGCTGCCGCAGAACCAGAGCGCTTTGCACGCATCAACGGCGATGGAACAGTTGAGCAAATTCACGCCGACGTGGTCTCTGCGCTGGATCGGCTGGCGTGACCTTCCTCGGTCATGATGATGCCTGGCGGGAATGGCGCGAAGCGATGTGTTCCGCGCGGATGCACCACGCTTGGCTGCTGGTCGGTCCCAAAGGCATGGGCAAAGGCGAATTTGCCCGCGCCGCCGCCGCCGAACTGGTCGCCGAACCGGGAATTCCGCAACCACCGTCTGATCGCCACCCCGATATCCTGTTCCCCGAGCATCCCGCAGACGGCAAGGAAGAGGTAGCCAAGCGGGAAAAGGGTGAGGATTACAAGCGCAAACGCTCAATCCCGGTTGACGAAATCCGGCTCGTCCAGCGCCGCCTCAACACCCGACCTACTCTCGGAAGCCGCCGCGTAGTGATTATCGATCCGGCTGATGATCTGGAAAAGAGTGCGTCAAACGCCTTGTTGAAAAGCCTTGAGGAACCCCCGGCTGGGACATTCTTCCTGCTGATCTCGCACCGGCCGGGCCGTTTGCTCGCAACAATCCGTTCGCGCTGCCGGGTGCTGCGGTTTCCGGCTTTGCCCGATTTGGAAGTGGCGCAAATACTCGCGCGTGAGGCCCCACAGGCCGATGCAGCAACCAGCGCCGCCGCCGTAGCAGCCGCACAAGGATCGCCCGGTGCGGCGCTGGGTTTTGTCGAGCATGAACTCGGGCCATTGCACGCGATCATGCTGCGACTAGTAACCGAGGGCGATGAGCACTTTGCCTTGCGCGGTGCGCTGGCAGGGGAAATTGGCCTGAAGCCTGATCGAGAGCGGCAACTTGCCGCGCTTGACCTTGCCCGTGCAGTCCTCGGTGCCGTGGTGCAGCGTTGTGCACCTTCCCAACAGGCTTTGGTTGTTGAGGCTTTTTCAGAACTTTCCCGCCTTTCCGCCTCGGCTCCAACGGCGAATTTCGATGCTGGGCTGCTGGTTATGGAAATTGGCGGGTTGCTGGCCTCGGCTGCGCTGCCTAGAGAAGCGGCTTAACCCTCAGCCCCAGAAAGCTTTGCCCCGGCCATGGCCGAAACCTTCTACATCACCACCGCCATCAGTTATCCCAACGGCAAGCCGCACATCGGCCATGCTTACGAAGCGATAGCGGCCGATGCGATTGCCCGTTTTCAGCGGCTTTCGGGCAAAGACGTGCGGTTCCAGACCGGGACTGACGAGCACGGCCTGAAGATGGTTCAAACCGCCCGCGACAAAGGCGTCGACGTGCGTGACCTGTGTAACGAGATGTCCGACCAGTTTCAGGCGATGTGTGACAAGCTCAACATTTCTTACGACAAATTCCAGCGCACGACAGATCCTGCGCATCACACAGCATCGCAAGCTTTGTGGAAAGCCTTGGAAACGAATGGCGACTTGGAGCTTGGCCGTTACGAAGGCTGGTACAGCGTTCGGGATGAGGCTTTCTATGAGGAAAAAGAGTTAACCAGCAGTGATGATGGTATAAAGATGTCCCCGCATGGAACGCCGGTTGAATGGACGGTGGAGGAAAACTGGCGCTTCAAGCTGTCGAAATACCAGCAACCCCTGCTGGACTATTACGCCGCGCAACCCGAATTCATCCAGCCGGATAGCCGCCGCAATGAGGTTATCAAGTTCGTCGAAGGCGGCCTTCAAGACCTCAGCGTCTCGCGCACCAGCTTTGATTGGGGGGTCAAGGTTCCGGGCTCGAACGGCCATGTCATGTATGTCTGGGTCGATGCACTGACCAATTATCTCACCGGGTTGGGTTATCCCGAAGATACGGAATTAATGCGCAAATTCTGGCCGGCAGACCTGCACCTGATCGGCAAGGACATCGTCCGTTTCCACGCCGTCTATTGGCCCGCGTTGTTGATGAGCGCCGGTCTATCGCTGCCAAAAAAAGTATTCGGCCACGGCTTCGTCCTCGCCCGCGATGGTACCAAGATGGGAAAAAGCGCGGGAAACGCCGCTGATCCGCTTGAATTAGCCGAGAAATATGGGGTGGACGCGCTGCGCTATTTCCTGCTCCGCGAGGTGAGCTTTGGGCAGGATGGGTCTTATTCAGCCGAGGCAATTGTGACGCGGTGCAATGCTGAGCTGGCGAACAGTTTTGGGAACTTGGCGCAGCGAGTGCTTTCGCTGATTTTCAAGAATTTGGATGGCCGAGTTCCAATGTGGGGAAATGCCCCAGAAGATATGAAACTGCGCGCCGAAGTGCGAAGCGTTGTGAGCAATGATATGCGGCGGGAGTTCGCTAGTTTGTCATTTTCGGTTGGTCTGGACGGGTGGATGAAGGCTGTGTTCGCTTGCAATGTCTATGTCGACGAGATGGCACCTTGGGCGCTAAAAAAGGTCGATACTGAGCGCATGGCGGAAGTTTTAGGCACACTTTACAGATGTATAATTGACCTCGCGATAGGACTCCTTCCAATTGCCCCGATGTCAGCCCACAGACTGCTCGATGCAATGGGGATTGCTGAGTCTGACCGAAACTATGATTGGATCGCTAACGGCAATCCAAGTCTAATCCTTCCAGTTGATTTTGCACTATCGCAACCCGTGCCGCTCTTTCCTCGCCTCGAACTCGCCGCCGAAGACGCATGATGCTCATCGATTCGCACTGTCATCTCAATTACAAAGGCCTCGTCGAGGATCAGCAGGCGGTGCTTGCTCGAGCGCGCGCTTCGGGCGTTACAGGCTTCCTCAACATTTCCACACGCCTGAGCGAATGGGCGGACGTGGTGGGCCTCGCGGCACGCGAACCAGACGTCTGGGCCAGCGTCGGCATTCACCCGCATGAGGCGGACGCTCACGCCGATCTTGGCGCTGCGGCGCTGCTTGAGGCCGCCGCGCACCCACGCGTGATCGCCATTGGTGAGACTGGCCTCGATTACTATTACGACAAGTCCGACCGCGAAACCCAGCAGGCGCTTTTCCGCACCCACATTGGCGTCGCGCGAGAAACCGGGCTGCCGCTGATCGTTCATACCCGCGAGGCTGAGGGCGATACTACCGCGATCCTCAGCGAGGAAACGGGGAAGGGAGCCTTTCCCGCGCTGATCCACTGCTTCACCGCGTCGACTCAATTTGCTGAGAAAATGCTGCAAATTGGCCTCACAATATCACTATCCGGTATCGTAACGTTCAAGAATGCCAAAGACTTGCAAGGTATAGCTTCAACGCTACCCGAAGACCGCATTCTAGTCGAAACCGATGCCCCATTCCTCGCGCCGATCCCGCATCGCGGGCGGACTTGCGAACCAGCCTTCGTAGCCGACACTGCTCGTTACGTCGCTGCCTTGCGCGGCGTTAGCGAAGAGGCTCTGCGCGAGGCAACGTCTCGCAATTTCTTCGCGCTATTCACCAAGGCCCATCTGCCTGAGACAATCGAGGCATGAAGGTTAGGGTGCTCGGGTCGGGTACGTCCACCGGAGTGCCGCGCATCGGAAACGACTGGGGCCTGTGCGATCCCGAAGAACCACGCAACCGCCGTACGCGGGTTTCAATCATGATTGAGAGCGCCGCCGGCGCGCGGCTGCTCGTGGATACGTCAACCGATCTTCGCGCTCAGCTGCTCGCCAATGGCATAGATACGATTGATGGCGTGTTTTGGACCCACGACCATGCCGATCACTGCCACGGCATCGACGATCTGCGCCCCTTAAGGTATGGGCGCGGCGGTTCGATCCCCGGTTATGCTGCCAGCGAGACTGTGCGGCGTCTTCGGCAGCGCTTTGGTTATGTTTTTGCAGGAGAATTTGGTTATCCCACAATTGTGACGCTCGATACGCTCGACCGTGTCAGAATGTGCGCGGGGATTGGCATTGAATGCGTACAGATGCCACACGGACCTGCGCAGTCCACTGGCTTTCGATTTGAAACTGATAATAAATCAATTGGTTATGCGACAGACTTCAGTGAAATTACCCGCGAAATGGTTGATCTGTTCAACGCCTGTGACGTGCTCGTGGTCGATTGCCTGCGCCGTAAACCACATCCTACCCATGCGCATCTGGCCATGGCACTCGAACTGATCGAGGCGACGCGCGCCGGAACCGGGGTTTTGACGCATCTCGATAAGTCGATGGACTATGCCACTTTAGGCAATGAAGTGCCGGGCCATGTACTGGTCGGCTTCGATGGCATGGAAATCACCGCATGATCTCTGGCGACAAGATCGCCGCGCTGGTTTCTCTGTCGATGGCGCTGACGCTGGTGCTGGCTAATCTGCGCGGGTGGCGCATGCCGATCAGCCGAACCTTAACCTTGGCGCTGATCTGGTTGCTGATTATTGCTTCTGTCACGCTGTTTTTTGCGCAATTTAGGGGACACTTGCCCGATTGAGTGTGATTTTATTTAACATAATATATATTATCAATCTAGTGTTTGCAAATATGACCGATGAACTCAGCCGCCTCCTCGCCATCATGGCCCGCTTGCGTAACCCGGCAACGGGCTGCGAATGGGACGTTGCGCAAACATTCGCTACCATTGCACCTTACACCATCGAGGAAGCTTACGAAGTTGCCGACGCGATTGAGCGCGAGGACATGGCCGCGCTTAAGGACGAGCTTGGCGATCTGCTGTTTCAGGTCGTGTTCCACGCGCGAATGGCCGAGGAAGCTGGACTCTTCGCCTTTCATGACGTCGCTTCGGCGATCGCAGACAAAATGGAATCGCGGCATCCGCATGTGTTCGGCGGACATGATGCGAGCGATCAATTGCGCGAGCAACGCTGGGAAAGCCTTAAGGCTGATGAACGCAAGGCGACGGGCGCAAACTCTGCTCTCGATGGTGTCGCCACCGCTCTTCCGGCCTTGCTACGCGCAGAAAAATTGCAAAAGCGCGCGGCACGCGTCGGTTTCGATTGGCCCGATGTGACTGGCCCGGCCGAAAAAGTTCACGAAGAAATGGCGGAACTGTCTGCGGCGCATACAGCAGAACACCGCGCAGAGGAAGCTGGTGACCTGCTTTTCGCCGCCGTGAACCTCGTTCGAAAAAACGGTGTCGATGCAGAGGAAGCCTTGCGCACCGCCAACCGCAAATTCGAACGACGGTTTCGCAGTATGGAACACTTGGCGGCTGCGCGCGGTGCCGATTTCTCCGCGCTTACGCTCGATGAGCAAGAGGCGCTGTGGCAGGCCGTCAAAACGTCAGAGCGTGGCGAAGCGCCCTAGTTCACGCGGATCGAGCCGCACGGCAATCCGCCGCTGCGGGCCAAGATCGCCCTCGCCTGCGTCCTCATCAACCATAACTTCGCCGTGGCCGTGCAACCAGGCTATCCGCAGACCATCGCTGGCGGGAATAGTGAATGTATGCAGCTTCGCGCCTTTAGTAAGCACGCGGCCAAGCGCTTCCAATAAATTTTCACAAGATTGGCCTGTAAGCACGGATAATGGAACGATAATCTCATCGCTACGGCGCGCTAGCTCCGAACCTAGATCATCAACAGCCTGCTGATCGAGCATATCCCACTTGTTCCACACTTCGATGATCGGAACGCTCGCGCCCTCCTCCGCATCGATCACACCAAGGTCGGTCAACACACCCAAAACCTGAGTTTTCTGCGCCGCGCAGTCCGGATTGGCAACGTCGCGCACATGCACGATCACATCGGCGGCGTTAACTTCCTCAAGTGTTGCGCGGAATGCCGCCACCAGCTGCGTTGGAAGATCAGAAATGAAACCCACGGTGTCCGACAAGATCGCTTTTTCGATCCCCGGCAGCCGCACTGCGCGCATCGTCGGATCGAGCGTAGCAAACAGCAGGTTTTCGGCCATGACGTGAGCCCCGGCAAGCCGGTTGAATAGCGTGCTTTTCCCCGCATTGGTATATCCGACCAAGGCAACAACCGGCCAAGGTGCCCTTCCCCGCCGTTTGCGGTGCAATCCGCGGGTTCGGCGCACTTGTTCCAGTTCACGCCGCAACCGGGCCATCCGATCACGAATCATGCGGCGATCGGCCTCAATCTGCGTTTCTCCGGGACCACCAAGGAAGCCAAAGCCGCCGCGCTGCCGCTCAAGATGCGTCCAGCTGCGCACCAATCGGCCCGCCTGATAATCGAGATGCGCCAGTTCAACCTGCAACCGCCCTTCGGCCGTGCGCGCCCGTTCACCGAAGATCTCAAGGATCAGCCCAGTGCGGTCAATAACCTTGCGTTTCAGCCTTTCTTCAAGGTTGCGCTGCTGGATCGCGGTGAGTGATCCATCGACCACCACCAATTCCGCATCGCCTTGCGTGCAGGCGATGGCGATATTCTCAACCTGCCCCTCGCCAAACAACGTTGCCGCGCGTGGAACTCGGATAGGCACGACGAAGCCGTCTGCCACTTCGAGGCCAATTGCGAGTGCAAGGCCCTTTGCTTCTTCAAGCCGAAGCGTACTGTCTCCGCCCTTCCCTCGAATCGCCGGGCAAACCACCACAGCCCGTGCGCCGCGTGTTACTTCGCCAGCAAGGTCATCAACCTGGCTCACGCGGGGGCGCAGTTCGAAACATGACGCGGAGTGGCCAAACTAGTCATCATCCTCGCCGTGGAGGTCAACGGGAG
>JAYVNC010000058.1:0-6741 GCA_043758655.1 Novosphingobium sp. | reverse complement strand
GCGCTGCTCCTGCGCCACGAGCGCGTATCCGCTCGGCGGTCGTCCCCCAGAAGCCATTGGCGAGATTCTGGTTATCAGCCTGAAACATGAACCGGCTTCCGTCCAAGGCAACGATCGTTCCCGGCTCCCAGTGCCCAGTCATGGGGCTGTACACTTCGACCTTGTCGCCAACATTGTAGCTCGCCTGCGCAAGAGCTCCGGTCGCGATTACCACGCTAGCAGCCGCTGTCACGGCAAAAAGTGTGAAGCTTTTCATACCTACTCCCAAATTATAGTTTGTTATATATAGTTAAAATAAATGTATTTTTTTACAAAATATGTAAAAATATAATAAAATAAAAATTTATCAATTACAAAATCAATATATAAATATAGCCGCGCCACGGAAAACGCACATTGCGCAGAATTTTTTGATGATCAAACTCATTCTATAGCACTTGTGCGGTGAGAATCTAAAATCATATTTTCGAATATTTGGTAATTTATCGATGACGGATATCTCGGCGGTAATCGCGCGAGTTGGCTCCTGAGTTTCCAAAGCGCGTTCCCCTAAACATAGCTCGTGTCACCGGCTTTGCGCAGCCATTCGCCCCGTCACGCGTTTAACACCGCAGAGGGGCGCTGATGCTCCTGCGTCGGGAGTTGATATGCGCCTTGTTCATCTGACTTTGCCCCTGCTGTTGCTGGGTGGCTGCACGTTTAACAGTTCTGACGATTCCAAGGATCAGGCTTCGGGTAGTTCCAGCGCGGCGGTGATTGTTCCTGCTGCACATGAAGCGCTTGCGGCGCATGATCCGGCGCAGGGCGCGGTTTTGGCTCAGGAAATCCCCGATTCTGAAGCGCGCCCCATGATGCAGGCGCAGGTCGTGCTTGATCGGCTCGGTTTCACTCCCGGAGTGGTTGATGGCAAAACGGGGCTTTCGACCCGCAACGCGGTTGCGGGCTTTCAGGAAGCCAACGGGCTTGCCGCCACCGGGCAACTTGATGATGTGACGACCAAGGCGCTGGCGCAGTGGAACAATATCCCTGCTACGCGGGTGGCGACTATCCCCGATGAATTCGCTGCGGGGCCGTTCTATGCCATTCCCAAAAGCCCGGCGGATCAGGCCAAAATGCCTGCGCTCAGCTATGAAACGCTCGATGAAAAGCTGGCCGAGCGGTTTCACACCACGATAGCAACATTGCAGGCGCTTAATCCGGGAGGAATGCCCGCCGGGATGAAGCCTGCGGGCGGTGCGGTGATTGCGTCTGCGCCAGTGGCGATGGTGAGCGCAACGCCAGAGGTGCTTGCGTCTGAAGGTGCAAGCAAAATGGCCGGACCCGCACCCGGCCCCGCGCCGATTTTCCATGCCGGCCAACAAATTCGCGTACCCAATATTGGCGGCGATGCAATTGTTGCGGGGGCGGTTGCCGATGCGGCTTGGCTCAATACGCTGGAGACTCTGGGCGTCGGCACCGAGCAGGCCAAGGCGAGCAAGATCGTCGTCAGCAAGTCGAAGGGAACGCTCAAGGCCTATGATGAAGCTGGTAAACTGGTTGCGGTTTATACCGCGACGATGGGTTCAACCCACGACCCGCTGCCGATTGGCGAATGGAAGATTCAGGGAATCGCGCACAACCCGCCGTTTCATTACAACCCATCGCTGTTCTGGGACGCGAAATCATCCGCCGAAAAGGCGCTGCTGCCAGCGGGACCGAATGGCCCAGTTGGCGTGGTGTGGATTGACCTGAGCAAGCCGCATTACGGCATTCACGGCACCCCGCACCCCGAGACGATTGGGCGCGCGGAAAGCCACGGCTGTGTGCGGTTGACCAATTGGGATGTTGCACGATTGGCTCAGATGGTGTCGACAAAGACGCAGGTACTATTTGAGGGGTGAATGGAGTGGCTTGGCGGGGCAATCTCAAAATCATCGCGGTAACCGTAGCCGTTACGTCGGTCGCATGGATCATCGGGAACAATGTGATCTCGATCCACGGGCCACCGCCCGAAGCTGCACCGAGTGTGCTCGCTGATCCCTCTATGGCACCAGCCCAAGTGGCGCAGTCGATAGTCGCACCGCCGATTGTCCCAGTCGCCTCGGAAATGGCCAGCGCAGTGTCGCCAACAGCAGTAACCCCGCCAGCGCTCGGCACGCTGGTGATCCCTGTGCAGGGTGTGCAGGCGCGCCAGCTGGTCGATACCTATACCCAAGCGCGCGCCGCAGGCGCACGGCAGCATGATGCGATCGACATCATGGCGCCCATTGGCACGCCGGTGCTCGCCGCGGCACCGGGACGGCTGGAAAAGCTTTTCTTTTCTAAGGATGGCGGTAACACGATCTACATCCGCTCCGCCGATCGCCGGACGGGCTTTTACTACGCCCACCTCAATAACTACGCCCCCGGACTTGTTGAGGGTCAGACGGTCAGCGCAGGTCAGGTTATTGGCGCGGTGGGGGCTAGCGGCAATGCCGATCCGGGCGCGCCGCATTTGCACTTTGCGATCAATGTGCTCGATCCCGCAGACAGCTGGTGGAAATCGATGCCGGTCAATCCCTATCCGCTGCTGATGGCGCGATAGTTTCGCGTTTCAGCTTGCCAGTTTCAGCTCGGCGAGGCCAATTGCCCGGGCAATCGCCTCGTCGCGGCCCAGCAGCGAGGTATCGAGCACCACCGCATCTTCTGCTGCGAGTAAGGGCGCGGTGGCGCGAGAGGCATCGCGATAGTCTCGCGCCTCTAGGTCGGCAGCGATTTCGGCGAGCCTAGCGTTGCGGCCCTGCGCCTTCATTTCAAGGTACCGGCGCTCTGCCCGCGCCGCCACACTGGCGGTGACAAACAGTTTCACTGCCGCCTCGGGCGCAATTACCGTGCCTATATCGCGGCCATCAAGGACTGCGCCGCCCGCCTGCGTGGCAAACGCGCGTTGCAGTCCGAAAAGCGCATCGCGCACCGCCGGGTGAACCGATACGCGGCTGGCGAGGCCGCCAGTCGTCTCGCTGCGCAGTTCAGGATCGGCCATCAGGTGATCGGGAAAGTCGCAAGCTGCCAGTGCATCCGCCTCGCGGTCCGGGTTCCCACCGTTCAGCGCCACCTGTCTGCCCACCGCCCGGTAAAGCAGCCCGGTATCGAGATGCGGCAGGCCGAAATGCGCGGCGAGAGCCTTGGCAATCGTGCCCTTGCCCGAGGCTGTGGGGCCATCGACGGCGACGATCATATGGAATTCCCACCGCGACGTTGCCGGATCGCGCTGACCAGTCCGATTAGCGCGATGACCGCCCATGCTGTCTCAAGTACGAAGGCTGCCAGATTGAAATGGACCGACAGCGACCACAACAGCAACATAGCTCCGATCAGATTTGCCAGATTGAACCACAATTTATCCAAGTGCTTGGCCGCATTGGCATAGGCGAAGGCTGCGATAAAGATCACACTGCCGACCAGACCTATCAGATTGGCCCAGTCGAACGTCATACCATCAGCCCGTCGAGCATTTCCTCAAACGCGGGAAAGCTGGTGGCGATTGGCCGAGTATCGTCGATTTCCACCCCCATCGTGCTGCCAATCCCGGCGACCGCCATTGCCATAGCTATGCGGTGATCGAGGTGGGTGGTTATCGATCCATCGGTGCCGCGCAGTGGATCGCCTCGGGTGCCGTGGATTATCAAACCGTCTTCGCGTTCGGAGACATTCACCCCCGCCAAAGAAAGCGCTGCTGCCATGGCGGAAAGGCGGTCTGATTCTTTGACGCGCAATTCGTCGAGGCCGGATGTCACCGTGCGCCCCTCGGCAAAGGCGGCGGCGACGAAGAACACCGGGAATTCGTCGATCATGCTTGGGGCGATTGCCGGATTAACTTCAATGCCCTTGAGGTTGGAATGGCGCACCCGCAAATCGGCCACGGGCTCGCCGCCCACTTCGCGGGCGTTTAACTCGTCAATCTGTCCGCCCATGTCGCGTAGCACATTGATGAGGCCTGCGCGCGTGGGGTTGAGCCCGACATTGCGGACCAGCAGGTCGCTCCCCGGAACGATCAGCGCGGCGACGATGAAGAAAGCAGCGGACGAGGGATCGCCGGGGACTTCGATCTGTTGCGGATTAAGCTCGGCCTCTCCGGTCAGGCGGATGGTGCGGGTGCCATCGGGGGCGGTTTCCACCTCAAGCTGCGCACCGAAGCCGCGCAGCATGCGCTCGGAATGATCGCGTGTCGGCACCGGTTCAATCACCGTGGTGATGCCTGGAGTGTTCAGCCCGGCGAGCAGTACCGCGCTTTTCACCTGCGCCGAAGCCACCGGCAGCCGGTAGGTTATCGGCACGGCGGGGAATGCTCCGCGCATGGTCAACGACAGAGTGCCGCCGGGCTGCGCGTCAAAGCTCGCGCCCATCAGGCTCAGCGGATCGATCACCCGGTTCATAGGGCGCTTGGACAGGCTGGCATCGCCGGTGAATGTCGCTTCGATGGCGTGGCTGGCGATCAAGCCCATCAGCAGGCGGGTGGAAGTGCCCGAATTGCCCATATCAAGTGGCGCCAAGGGTTGCAGCAATCCGCCAACCCCAACGCCGTGGATCGTCCATTCGCCGATGCACTCACGCTCAATGCTCGCGCCCATTGCGCGCATCGCGGCGGCGGTGGCCATCACGTCCTCGCCCTCAAGCAGGCCAGTGACACGGCTGGTGCCCACAGCGAGCGCCGAGAGCATCAGCGCACGGTGGCTGATCGACTTGTCGCCCGGCACGCGAATCTCTCCGCGCAGCGGCCCTGCTGGCTTGAAGCGGCGGGGGCGGGGGGGCTGGGGGTCAGCTGAGGACAAGGGACAGTCAGGCTTTCAGGTGATTTTATGGGGGAAATGCGCGCGGCTTTTGACAGCGCGCGCGCTTCATGGCAAGGCGCGCGCCGCGCAGGGACAGGCTTTCGTCTGCTATCCCGCTCCTCGTGAAATTTACCGCCCACCGGCTGATCGGCGGGCAGCATCAAGGAATAGACATGGTCAAGGCTGAATGGGGCACCAAGCACGGTTGCCCGAAATGCGGCACCCGCTTTTACGATCTGGGCAAGGACAGCCCAATCACCTGCATCGAATGCGGCTATGCGTGGAATGCCGATCCGGTGCTCAAATCGAAGCAGCCGATCCCCTATGAAGAGATCAAGAAGACCGAGGTCGTTGCTGACGGCGATTTGGCCGAAGAGGATCTGGACATCGATGAGGATGGCGATTCGCCCGACAACGATGTTGATCTAGGCGGCGATGACGATCTTGGCGTCGCTGGCGTTGAAGGCAACGACGACGAGCATTGATGGGTTGGGGCTGGGTTCGCCTAGCATCCTTCGACGGGCTCAGGATGAGCGGGTGTTTGTATTATGCCCGATCCCTCAAGCCCGCTCATCCTGAGCTTGTCGAAGGACCTGCACAACGCTGGCCCAACTAACTACCCCCTTGCCTTTCGAGATGCCGCTCACTAGAGGGCGGCGTCCCGGGTTTTGGCTTGGGTTGAATGGCACGGGGCCTTAGCTCAGCTGGGAGAGCGCCTGCATGGCATGCAGGAGGTCAGCGGTTCGATCCCGCTAGGCTCCACCATTCAGGAGTTTGAGTTTCGCGTTTTGCGGCAAGCTGGTCAGCGAGGTTTCGCTCACCGGCTTTTTTCGCGTTTTTGCGTGTTTGGAGTTTCGAAGGTCATGTTCGACACACTGTCAGATCGGTTAGGCGGCGTCTTTGACAAGCTGCGCGGTCGCGGTGCGCTTAAGGAACAGGACGTTCGCGATGCCATGCGCGAAGTGCGGATCGCGCTGCTTGAAGCTGACGTTGCCCTGCCAGTGGTGCGCCGGTTCATCGATTCGGTAACCGAGCAAGCTGTTGGCCAGAATGTGCTGCGCTCGGTCACGCCAGGGCAGCAGGTTGTCAAGATCGTCAATGACGCGATTGTCGAGATGCTGGGCGGGGACGATGTTCCGGGACTCGATCTCAACGCCGCGCCGCCGGTGGTGATCCTGATGGTCGGCCTGCAAGGTTCGGGCAAGACCACGACCACCGCCAAGCTGGGTAAGCTGCTCAAGGAAAAGTACGGCAAGAAGGCGATGATGGCGTCGCTCGACGTCAACCGCCCCGCCGCGCAGGAACAGCTGAAAGTTCTGGGCGATCAGGTTGATGTTCTCACCCTGCCGATCATCCCCGGCCAGCAACCGGTTGAAATTGCGCAGCGCGCGATCCAATCAGCCAAGCTTCAGGCGGTGGACGTGCTGCTGCTTGATACCGCCGGGCGACTCCACGTCGATCAGCAATTGATGGACGAGATGCAGGCGGTTGCCGCAATCTCGACCCCGCGCGAAGTGCTGCTGGTTGTCGATGCGCTGTCGGGGCAAGACGCAGTCAACGTTGCCCAAAGTTTCACCGCGCAGGTGCCGCTGACCGGCGTTGTCCTCACCCGGCTTGATGGCGATGCCCGCGGCGGCGCGGCGCTTTCGATGCGTGCGGTTACCGGCAAGCCGATCAAGTTCGTCGGCATGGGCGAAAAGCTCGATGCGCTTGAAGTGTTCTCGCCAAGTCGCATCGCAGGCCGCATCCTTGGCATGGGCGATATCGTCTCGATCGTCGAAAAAGCGGCGGCGACGATCAAGGAGGAAGACGCTGAGGCCATGGCCCGGCGCATGGCCAAGGGTCAGTTCGATATGAACGATCTACGCACGCAGTTGCGCCAGATGCAAAAGATGGGCGGGCTTGGCGCGCTCGCGGGCATGATGCCGGGGATGAAGAAGGCCAAGGCGGC
>JAYVNC010000057.1:0-2115 GCA_043758655.1 Novosphingobium sp. | reverse complement strand
GACAGCCGGTGGCCGAGGCCGACGGCGACGAGTTCGTCGCCCGCCCGCGCCCAAGCGTCAGCCGTGCCCGCCAGTTCAAGCGGGGTGGCGACGTTTTCCTGCGCGGTCATCGTTGGCAGCAAATGGAAAGCCTGAAGCACCACACCGATGCGTCCGCGCCGTGCGCGTGCCAAGCCGTCCTCGGTCAGCCCAGCAAAATCTTCACCGGCAACGTTCAGCACGCCGCCGCTTGCGCGCTCCAGCCCGCAGAGCACCGCCATCAGTGAACTTTTGCCCGATCCCGATGGGCCAAGCAGCGCCAGCGTCTCCCCGGCAGTGACATCGAGGTCGATGCCTTTGAGGATTTCCACTGCACCAAGGGTGAGGGTGAGATTGCGAGCCGAAATGGCGGGAGGGGGGCTTGTCACCGCTCGGCAATGGCATAGCTAGGGGGCATGCCGCAAGGAGTGAAAATGTACCGATTTGTAGTGCTTGCGGCAGGATGCCTGCTTCTCGCCGCCTGTTCGAACGATGCCCCCGCGCCGCAGCCGAGCGCATCGGCGGCGGTAAATGCGCCAGATCCGATGCCAGTGATCGGACCAGAACGCCACGTTCTGGCGATGGGAGACAGTTTGTTTGCCGGATATGGCCTGAACATGGGCGAGAGCTATCCCGATAAACTCGAAACCGCGCTGCGCGCCAAAGGCATCAATGCGCGGGTGACCAATGCCGGGGTTTCAGGCGATACTTCGGCGGCAGGCGCGCAGAGGTTTGGCTTTGTCCTCGATAGCCTTAAGGTAAAACCCGATCTGGTGCTCATCGAATTTGGCGGCAACGACGTGCTGCGCGGGCTTCCGGCGTCAGAAACGCGCAAGAATATCGAGGCCATGCTCGCGGAAACCAAAAAGCGCGGGTTGAAAGTGCTGGTGATGGGAATGCTTGCGCCACCCAATCTGGGCGCAGCGTTCAAGGCACAGTTTGAACCCATCTATCCGGAGCTCGCCAAGAAATACGGCGCAGCGCGGGTGCCGTTCTTCCTTGCGCCGGTGATAGACAAGCCAGACCTGATTCAGGCGGATCATGTCCACCCTACCGCGCGGGGGATTGAGGAGATTGTTGCAGCTAATGCGGGGGATGTGGCTGCGGCGCTGATTTAGCGCAGGCGCTCCACTGCCCCATCGCTAACCCGCCATACCGCCGCCTCCTCCGCAATCGCAGCGAAGGGCGGCAGTTCGGTCCCGGTGAGCCACACCTGCGCGCCTGAACCGCGCAATCTTTCAAACAATGCCTCGCGCCGCAGGGGATCAAGGTGCGCAGCAACCTCATCGAGAAGCAGCAGCCCGGGCCTATCGGGCGAGAGCAGCCCGGCGTGCGCCAGCGTAATCGCGATCAGCATAGCCTTCTGCTCGCCGGTTGAACATTCGGCGGCTGCTTGTTCCTTGCCGTGCATGGTGACGGCAAGCTCATCGCGGTGCGGCCCGATCAGCGAGCGCTGCGCCGCGCGATCGCGGCGACGGCCATCCGACAGCGCTTGGGCCAGTGCGTCCGCATCGAGCGGCCCGCCGGGGTGATAGGCGAGGGCAGGGCGAGCAAACGGGGCATCGGGCAGTCCGGCAAGCGCGGCTGAAAGCGCATCAACCAGTCGCGCGCGCGCCTGCGCCACCAAGGCCCCGGCCTCAGCAATCTGCGCTTCCAGCGCCGTGAACCAGTTCGGATCGGCTTCAACGGGATCGGACAACAGCCGGTTGCGTTCACGCAAGGCGTTGTCAAACCGCGCCGAATTGCGCGCGTGGCCGGGCTCAATCGCCAGCACCAGCCGGTCAAGGAACCGCCGCCGCGCGCTCGGCCCTTCGGCGAACAGACGGTCCATCGCCGGGGTCAGCCAGCTGATTGCCAGCCATTCGGACAGCGTGTTCGCGGGCATCTCAGCCCCGTTAACCTGCACCACGCGCCGCGTTGGCCGATCGGCATGGGTGCCGGTGCCGAGCTGTACGCCGCCTTCGCCCAGCGCGGCGCTGATCGCGAAACCGCCCGCGCTTTCCTTCCTCGCCATGTCCGGCAGCGCGGCGCGGCGCAGGCCCCGGCCGGGAGCGAGCAGCGAGATAGCCTCAAGCACGTTGGTCTTGCCCGCGCCGT
>JAYVNC010000056.1:0-6805 GCA_043758655.1 Novosphingobium sp. | reverse complement strand
GCGGGCCATGGCGGGGACGCACGAATGGCAGATGCTGAAGACAAGGTAGCGGGTACAGTGAAGCTCCAGGTTGCTGCTGCGCGTCAGGAAGAAAGCGGGCAAGGCATCGCCCGGCTGCCGCGATCAACGCTCGCCGCGCTCGGAATTACCGAAGGCGATGTCATCGAGATTGAGGGTAAGCGCGCCACCCCGGCGCGCGCCGTACTAGCCTATCCCGAAGACGAGGGGCTCGAGGTTATTAGGCTCGACGGGTTGCAACGCGCCAATGCCGAGGTGGGATCGGGCGATCATGTACAAGTCCGCAAGGCCGAATCGCGCCCTGCCACCCGCGTGGTTTTTGCGCCCGCGCAAAAGGAAATGCGGCTCAACGGCCCTGCCGAAGCGCTGCGCCGCAACTTCTTTGGCCGACCGCTAGTCGCCGGAGACCTTGTCGCCACCACCGGTCAGCAGCAGGTGCAGGACATGCCGCCGCAGGTCGCGCGGATGTTCAATGCCCCTGCCTATGCGCTCACCCAGATCCGCCTGATGGTTGTGGCAACCAGCCCCAAGGGTGTGGTCCACATTGACGAACACACCGAGGTTGAGCTTCGCGAGGAATATGAGGAGGCCAAGGCCAGCCGCGCCGATGTCAACTATGACGACGTTGGCGGTATGGGCGATACTATCCGGCAGCTGCGTGAAATGGTTGAACTGCCGCTGCGCTATCCTGAATTGTTCACCCGGCTCGGCGTCGATCCGCCCAAAGGCGTGTTGCTGCACGGCCCTCCTGGCACTGGCAAAACGCGGCTTGCCCGCGCGGTCGCCAATGAAAGCGAGGCTAGTTTCTTCACCATCAACGGCCCCGAAATCATGGGCTCCGCCTATGGCGAGAGCGAGAAGCGGCTGCGCGAGGTATTCGAGGAAGCGGGCAAGGCTTCGCCCGCGATCATTTTCATCGACGAGATCGATTCGATCGCCCCAAAGCGCGATCAGGTGCATGGTGAGGCGGAAAAGCGGCTGGTTGCGCAGCTGTTGACGCTGATGGACGGGCTGCACGCGCGCTCAAACGTCGTCGTCATCGCCGCGACCAACCGCCCCGATGCCATCGACGAGGCGCTGCGCCGCCCCGGCCGGTTCGACCGTGAGATCGTTATCGGGGTTCCCGACGAAAAGGGCCGCCGCGAGATCATCGGTATCCACACCCGCGGCATGCCGCTGGGGGCGGACGTTGATCTTGATGAACTGGCGCGCACCACCCACGGCTTTGTCGGGGCTGATCTTGCGGCTCTGGCGCGCGAGGCAGCGATTGAGGCGGTGCGGCGGATTATGCCGCAGCTCGATCTTGAGGCGCAGACCATCCCCGCGCACGTGCTCGAAAGCCTCTCGGTCACTCGCGACGATTTTGTCCAAGCGCTCAAACGCGTTCAGCCGAGCGCGATGCGTGAGGTTATGGTGCAGGTGCCCAACGTCGGTTGGGACGACATTGGCGGGGTTCCCGAAGCACAGGAAAAGCTGCGCGAAGGCATCGAACTTCCGCTGAAGAACGCCGAGGCCTTTCACCGGCTGGGTATCCGCCCGGCCAAGGGCTTCCTGCTCTATGGCCCGCCAGGAACCGGCAAGACCCTGCTGGCAAAGGCGGTAGCAAAGGAGGCCGAGGCGAACTTCATCTCGATCAAATCGTCCGATCTACTCAGCAAATGGTACGGCGAAAGCGAACAGCAAATCAGCCGCTTGTTCGCTCGCGCCCGCCAAGTTGCGCCGTGCGTGATCTTCATCGACGAAATCGATAGCCTCGTCCCTGCGCGCGGCTCCGGCGCGGGCGAGCCGCAGGTGACGGGCCGCGTGGTCAACACCATCCTGGCTGAAATGGATGGGCTTGAGGAACTGCAATCGGTTGTGCTGATCGGCGCGACCAACCGCCCCAACCTGATCGACCCGGCGCTGCTGCGCCCGGGGCGGCTTGACGAACTAATCTATGTCGGCACTCCCGATGCAAAGGGCCGCGAACACATCCTCAAAATCCACACGGCGAAAATGCCGCTGGCAAAGGACGTTGATCTTGGTGATGTTGCGAGCAAGACCGACCACTTCACGGGTGCCGATCTGGAAGACGTGGTCCGCCGCGCAGGCCTCGCCGCCATCCGCCGCGCAGGCGCCGACGCCAAAAACGTTAACGCCAAAGATTTCGCCGCATCACTCGCCGACAGCCGCGCGACGGTGACTCCCGAAATGGAAGAGGAATACGCCAAGATGAAGGGCGAATTGAAACGGAGAGCAATGGAAGTGACGCCAATCGGGTTTATCGTCCCCGGCATGGTGGAATCGACGCGGGCACGAAAGCCTTAACCCTTCCGTCCCTCACACCGCAGCTTGCCGATCAAGCGCAATGCTTATCCTTATCTCCATCCCATCGGCATGGCGGATGCGTTCGTAGGTGCCGCCTAGCTGGCGGGCGGAGCCATCGAGCAGCATTGATCCGAATCCGGGCTTTGGTTCTGCTCCTTGCGCGGTTTGCTCAGCCAATCCGGGCGTATGTTCGCGCCACACCAGATGCAGTTCGCGCAGGCTTTGCTCGCCGTATTGCCAGTCAATATTGACGGTGCCGCCGGGGGCCGACCAAGCGCCGTATTTGACCGCGTTGGTCGCCATCTCGTGCAGCATCAGCCCAAGTGAGACGGCCTGCTGCGCTTGCAGGGCAACGTCTGGCCCGGACAAGTTGCACTCTGTTTCATCGCTTCGATAGGGGGCGATGACCGTCTCGACCAATTTGCCGACGCTGGCGGTGCCGTGCCCGCTTTCGCCTTGCGTGGCCTCGTGCGATTTGAGCAGGGCCCGCACGCGCTCGGTAATCGTTTGGATCAGCGGGGCGGCTTCGGGGGGGGTATCGCGGCTGCTCATTTTGATCAGCGCCAGCACCATCGCCAGAAGGTTCTTGATCCGGTGGTTCATTTCCTGCGCCAACAGATCGGCGCGGTCGCGCGCTTCCGCCAAGGCCGTGGCGTTTTCGGCGCGCGCCTCGGCATCAGCTGTGCGCCTGAGTAACCACATCGCCACGCCAAAGCACATGGCAATCAGCACCAACAAGGCGGCGAGTTCTGGAACGAGCGCCGCCTCAGCATCGAGCAAACGGGCATTGCTGCTGTCAATGCGCTCTTGTTGCAGCGCTCTCAGCTGCCCGATCTGGGAATTGAGACGCTCCATGGCGGCCTCACCATCATAGCTGAGCATGCGGCTGCGGGCCGCCAATACATCGAACCGATCAAGCAGCACCAGCGTTTGCCGAAGCTCGGTGAACTTGAGTTCAAACGTTGCCTCGATGTCAGCGACGAGATCATGTTCGGCCGGACTGTGAAATTCGGTGTCGCGCAGATAGAGCATCTTTAGCCGCTCCAAATCAGCCCGATAACGCCCGTTGGCGACGCGGTAAGGCGTAAGATACCGCTGATCGAGCGTGATGAAATACCCGCGCTGGCCGGTTTCGGCATTGACGGCATCGCGGGCCAGATCATCGAGCGCATTGGCGATTTGCACGCCATTAATCGCGGTCAGTCGCTGACCCCGTTCCTCGGCGACGGTGCGGAGAATCAACCACATTCCTGCGAGCAATCCCAGCGCCGCGAGCGCCAAAATAGCGAATGCCGGGCGCAGCGACGGGCTGCTAAACGAGACTGGCTTGGCATTCAATGCGCCGGTTCCCAGCTTGCACTTACGCGTGTTCCAACCCCCAGCGGCACATCAAACGAGACCGCCACGATCACCCCGCCTTTTGCGGCTCGAACACAAACCGAAGCTTCATCCCCGTTGCCTCGGCGAATTTGCGCAACGTTCGCGTCGAAGGCCGCGAGCGCCCGCTTTCGAGCCGGGCGATAGCGCTTTGGCTGGTGTTCATGCGCTTGGCCAGTTCGGCCTGGCTGAGATCGGCGCGCGCGCGGATTAACGCATTGGCGAGGGCGAATTCCTCCTCCAACGCATCGTATTCCTTCATATATTCGGGGTCTTTGTGCCATTCGTCGAACAGCTCCTGCGCGGGAATGAATTTGCGAGTCATGTTACATCCTTTGCCCGTTCAAGGGCGATCTCTATCTCGCGGCGGGGAGTTTTCTCGGTCTTCTTGACGAAGGTCCGCAATACCATGATCCGCCGCCCGCTTGCCGTCACATAGATCGACCGGGCAATGCCATCGCGCCCGATCAGCCGCATCTCCCAAAGCTTGCCTTCAAGATGCTTCACATAAGGTTCGCGCATCCGCTCAAGGCCATTTGCCTCGATCATCGTCACAATCCGTTCGAACTTCGATTGCATATCCTGCGGAAGCGACTTGACCTCCGCTATCGCAACGTCGCTCAAGAAGCCAACTGTCCACATGGGTCGCTATACCGTTTTTGATATTATTTACAAGCGGATTTTGCTCAATGCGCTGCTCCCCAGCTTGCCCCAACCCCGATCTCAACCCCCAACGGCACTTCGAGTTTCACCGCAGGCTCTGCCGCATCGGCCATCACTTGCCTGATCACCGCGCTCGCGGCGGTGACATCGCCTTCGGGCAATTCGAACACCAGTTCGTCATGCACTTGCAACAGCATCCGCACATGTCCCAAGCCGGCCTCGCGCAATGCGGGGTCCATCCGGACCATGGCTCGTTTGATAATATCTGCGCAGGTTCCTTGAATTGGGGCATTAATTGCCGCGCGTTCGCTGCCTTGCCGCTCGGTTCCGTTCTGGGCATTGATGCGCGGGAACCAGCATTTGCGGCCAAATAGCGTCTCGGAATAGCCGCGTTCGCGCACCGATTCGAGCGTCGCGTGGATATAGGCGCGGATTCCGGGGAAGCGTTCGAAATAGCGGTCGATCATCGCCTGCGCTTCATCGGCAGTAACGCCCAGTCGCCCGGCGAGGCCCCAGCGGCTGATGCCATAGAGGATGGCGAAGTTGATCGTCTTGGCGCGGCCTCGGGTATCGCGGTCAACCACGCCAAACATCTCCATCGCAGTGCGCGCGTGGATATCCTCTCCCGCCGCGAAGGCCTCTTTGAGTTCAGGCACATCAGCCATATGCGCGGCAAGGCGCAGTTCGATCTGGCTGTAATCGGCGGCCAGCAAAACGTTTCCGGGCTCGGCAACAAAGGCATCACGGATCTGGCGGCCGATTTCGGTGCGGATCGGGATGTTCTGAAGGTTCGGCTCATTCGAAGATAGCCGCCCGGTCTGCGCGCCAACAAGGCTGTAGCTGGTGTGAACACGGCCCGTCTCAGGATTAATCGCCGCTTGCAATGCCTCGGTGTAGGTGGAGCGCAGCTTGGCAAGCTGGCGCCATTCGAGCACCTTGGCGACTATCTCGCTGCCCTCACCCGACAGGCTTTCAAGCACCGACTGGTCGGTCGAATACTGGCCGCTCTTGCCTTTTTTTCCGCCTTTGAAACCCATTTTTTCGAAAAGGATGTCACCCAGCTGCTTGGGGCTGCCGATGGCGAATTCCTGTCCCGCCAACAGATGAATTTCCTTTTCGAGCCGCGCGCCTTCTTCAGCGAATGTGGCGGAGAGGCCTGCGAGCCGATCCCGATCAACCTTCATCCCGCGGCGCTCCATTGCCGCTACCACCGGCACCAATGGACGGTCCACCCGCTCGTAAACCCGGGTGCCGCCTTCGTCCGACAGCCGCGGTTTGAGCAGTCGGTGCAAACGCCATGTAACGTCAGCATCCTCGGCGGCATATTCGGTCGCGCGCGCGACTGGCACTTCAGCAAAGGAAATCGCCTTTTGCCCGGTGCCGCAAACCTCCTTGAAGGATATGCAGGTGTGGGCAAGGTGGCGCAGTGCCAGTTCGTTCATTCCGTGCCCGCCGCCAATGCCGTCTATTGATCGCCCGGCATCGAGATCGAACGAAATCACCATGGTATCGTCAATCGGGCTGACCATGATTCCGGCGCGCGCGAGAATGTTCATGTCATATTTGATGTTCTGCCCGACCTTGAGCACGGCGTCGCTTTCCAGCAGCGGTTTGAGCATCGCCAGCGCCGCCGCCCGGTCAACCTGCTGCGGCTTTTCGGCGAACATATCGGTGCCGCCGTGGCCGATTGGAATGTAGCAGGCATCGTTCGGCCCGAGCGCTAGACTAACCCCGACAAGATCGGCCTGCATGGCATCGAGCTTCGATGTTTCGGTATCAATGGCGAGCAGCCGTGCGGAGAAGGCACGGTCTACCCAAGCTTGCAATCGCTCGGCGGTTTGCACGCATTCGTAGGCGGTAACATCGATCGGCGGCAAATCAGCTAGCGGCTGGCGATTGCCCTGCGGAACGACCGCGACTCCGGCTTTGACCGGGCTGGCAGGATTGAGCTGCACCTTGCGCTCAGGGCTGCCGCGACCTTCGCCCAGCCGCTTGAGCAGACTGTTGAAACCGTGCTCGGTGAGGAATGCCGCGAGCGGATCGGGCGGTGTTGCGCCCAGTTCGAAATCGTCGAGCGGCACTGGAAGCGCGCAATCTTCCTTAAGCTGCACCAACACCCGGGAAAGCCGCGCCATGTCGGCTTGCTCGATCAGGCTGTCACGCAGCTTGCTCGGCTTCATGGTGGGCGCTGCGGCGAGCGCTGCTTCAAGGCTGCCGTGTTCCTGAATGAGTTTGGTCGCGGTCTTTGGGCCGATGCCACGAATTCCGGGAACATTGTCGACCGCATCGCCCATCAGCGCGAGGACATCACCGACCAGCTTGGGCGGCACCCCGAATTTCTCGACCACCTCCGGAATATCGATCCGCAGGTTCTTCATCGTATCGAGCATATCGACATTGCCGCTGCCCGCGCGGCCATGATCGGCAGCGGGCCCAACGA
>JAYVNC010000055.1:0-2132 GCA_043758655.1 Novosphingobium sp. | reverse complement strand
GCCTATGTTGCCGCCAGCCTCGATTCCATCCAGGACGAGCATGTCCTTGACGATCCGTGGGTGCTGGTTCCAGCCCTGTTCAGCCCCGCCTATATCGGCGGCAGGAGCGCGGCTGAACATTGGGATATGACCGAACAGATTTTCAATGACACTGTGGTTCTGACGGGGCGCAAGCTGCGCAAACGCTCCCAATCCCGCCACGGCGCAACCTTCACCCTCAAGCATATCGCCGAGGGTAAGATTTTCGGGACGAAAGTGATTTGGCGCGGCCACAGCAAGATTGCCGTGTCGGACATCCACCGCACCATCGTTGATATGCTCGACGATCCCGCCATTGGCGGCGGCATCCAGCATGTGGAAGATTGTGTCCGAGCTTACTTCGCCCGACCAGATCGCGACGACGCGGCGTTAATTGCTTATGCCGACCGTCTCGGTAACGGCGCGGTGTTCAAGCGACTTGGCTTTCTGGGAGAACGTGACGGTAAGGGGGAGGCATTGCTAGCCCCGTGCCGCGAGCGGTTAACCCAAGGCAATGCCAGGCTCGATTCGGCGCTGGATTGCACTCGGCTGGTATCGCGATGGAAGCTGTTAGTGCCGTCCTTATGGCTGGGCGAGGCGGCGCGATGATTGACCGTTTGGAAATCCTTGAAACTGCGACACGCATGTCGATTGGCCCGCAAGTTGTCGAAAAAGACTATGTGCTGGGCTGGGTGCTAGCGGGCATTTATGCCCATGAGGAGCTTGCCAGCAAATGGGTATTCAAAGGCGGAACCTGCCTGAAAAAATGCTTCTTTGAGACCTACCGCTTCTCCGAGGATTTGGATTTCACGCTCACCGATGCCGCACATCTCGACGACGCGTTCCTCCAGAGGGTGTTCACCGACGTTGTTGAATGGGTCTATGAACATTCGGGCATTGAGATGCCCGCCAATCAGCAAGTGTTCGATATTCACACTAACCCGCGCGGCAGTGTTTCATGCCAAGGCAAGCTATCCTATCGCGGCCCCGTATCGCCGCGTTCCGGTGGATGGCCGCGTATCAAACTCGATCTTACCGCTGACGAGCGCCTTGTCTTGCCGCCCGTCAGTGCAACCGTGTTCCATCCCTACAGTGATGAACCGGAAGGCGGCATATATGCGCTGGCCTACGCCTATGAAGAAGTGTTCGGCGAGAAAGTTCGGGCACTGGCAGAGCGAACCCGTCCGCGCGATCTCTACGATGTTATTAATCTGTTTCGTAGCGATAGCGCCCGTCCGACGCCTGCCGTCATGCTCGACGTGCTGCGCCAGAAATGCGAATTTAAGGGCATCCCCGTGCCGCGCTTGGCCGACCTTGAACCTCACCGCGCCGCGTTGACAGGAGCTTGGCAAAATATGCTGGCCCATCAACTTCCAGCATTGCCATCTGTTGACGCATTTTGGGATGAGTTGCCCGTATTCTTTGAGTGGCTAATCGGTGGGATCGCGCCCTTCGCACCTACGGCTTATGCCAGCGCCAACGGCGACATTGTGCTGCGCGACCGCGTGTTGCGCTTGCCTATTGCACGATCGGCACAGGCCAGCGTTGAATTCATCCGCTTTGCCGCCGCCAACCATCTTTGCATTGATCTCGATTACCGCAAACTGGACGGTAGCATCACCCACCCGCGCATCGAGGCCTATTCGCTTCGCCGCACCACTGAAGGGATTATCGTGCTGCACGGTTATGATGTGAACAAGCAGGGGCATCGCAGCTACCGCGTCGATTTGATCCGCGACGCGCGCGTGTCGAATCAAACCTTCATCCCGCGTTATGAGATTGAGTTGACGCCCAGAGGTCCGTTGCATGTCGCGCCAACGACCGTGCGGGCAACAGGATTAGTGCAACGGCCTAGCACTACTTTGGCACATTTAGATTGACCGGGTCGGTAAGGGGCTTTTCCCCGTGTGGGCATTGTCGGGTTGGCGGTCGTGCGAAGAGGTTGAGGATGGCCTGTCTTATCGCTGGCCTGCTGGGTTGTGGCGGTGGGCCTCCGACTCTTTTTTTTCCGTTCTGCGGCTTTGAGGCGGCGGGTCTGGAGGAAGGCGTAGGCGATCATCGTCATCAAGGCATGTCGGTGTAATCCGATCCAGGATCTGCCTTCGAAGTGGTCG